>JBLHGY010000017.1:0-19371 GCA_047616665.1 Polaribacter sp. | reverse complement strand
AAATTCAATCTCAGAAATTACTTGTATGCACTTATCTTTTAATTTTATAACTAAAGGAACCGTTTCTGCAATCCCCGGACTTTTAACAACTATATCAGCATTTAAAATTTTACTTTCTGTATGCTGTTTTTCTTCGAATTCAATTGCATTATTTAAAAGAACTTCTGTGTACTTTTTAGAAATCTCACCTTTATCAGAAACAAAGACTTCGAATCCTTTTTGTTTGCCTAAAATAGCTGCACCAACACCACTTTCTCCTCCGCCAAGTATTGCCAACCTTTTCACGTTATCTTAATTTTAAAGTCACAATTGTTAATACCGCTAAAAGAATTCCAATAATCCAAAAACGGACTACAATTTTACTTTCGTGGTAACTTATTTTTTGATAATGATGATGCAAAGGAGCCATTCTAAAAACTCTCCTTCCTACTCCAAACTTCTTTTTAGTGAACTTAAACCAGAAAACTTGAATAATTACAGACATATTTTCGACTACAAAAATTCCTGCTAAAATTGGTAACAATAATTCTTTTCTAATAGCAATGGCAATTACCGCTATGATCCCGCCAATTGTTAAACTTCCTGTATCACCCATAAAAACCTGGGCAGGATACGTATTGTACCAGAGGAAACCAATTAATGCTCCTGCAAAAGCAAGGATAAAAACGGTCATTTCTCCTGAATTAGGAATGTACATAACATCTAAATAATCTGCAAAAATGATGTTTCCAGAAACCCATGCAAAGACAGCCAGTGTAATGACAATAATGGCAGATGAGCCTGCGGCCAAACCATCAATCCCATCCGTTAAGTTTGCGCCGTTAGAAATTCCAGTAACAATAAAAACAACAATAAAGATGAATACAATCCAACCATATTTTTCGTAACCTTCACCAAGGAAACTCAAGGCTTTTGTATAATCTAGTTCATTATCTTTTAAAAATGGTACGGTAGTTTTGGTTGATTTATGAGCAACTCCAAAAACGGTTGTTCTACCGTTATCTTGTAAAATTTGTTCTGCAACTGGCAATTGCTCTTTAATAGTTACATCTTCATGAAAATATAACATAGATCCTACAATAATACCTAAACCAACTTGTCCAAGAATTTTAAATTTACCTTGCAGACCAGCTTTATCCTTTTTAAACACCTTAATATAATCATCTAAAAAACCTATGAGACCCATCCAAACGGTAGTAATTATAAGAATAATTACATAAATATTATTTAGTTTTGCTAATAAAAAAACGGGTATTAAAGTTGCTAGAATAATGATAATTCCACCCATTGTAGGCGTACCAGATTTCTGAATCTGACCCTCTAAGCCTAAATCTCTAATAGTTTCACCAACTTGTAGCTTTTGTAAAAACTGAATAATTCTCTTACCATAGATTGCAGAAATTAACAATGATAAAATAAAAGCTGCTGCAGCTCTAAATGTGATAAATTGAAACACACTAGCTCCAGGGAAACTAAACTGACTTTCTAAATATTCGAATAAATAATACAGCATTCTTACTAATTTTTTAACTGGTTAAAACAATTTTTCACTTCTTCTAAATCATCAAAATGAGCACGAACGCCATTTATCTCTTGATAATCTTCATGTCCTTTTCCTGCAATAAGTATAATATCTCCTACTTCAGAAAGTTTACAAGCCGTTTTAATTGCTTGTCTTCTATCTAAAACTGTCAATGTTTTTCTATAGTTTTCTGAGGCAACACCAACTTCCATTTCATCTAAAATAGTTTGCGGATTTTCTGTTCTTGGATTGTCTGAAGTAAAAATTGCCTGACTACTTAATTGCGATGCAATATGAGCCATTTTTGGTCTTTTTGTTTGATCTCTATCACCACCGCAACCTACTACTGTAATTACCTTTTCGTTACCTGTTCTAATATCATTAATAGTTTCTAATACATTTTTTAATGCATCTGGCGTATGCGCATAGTCTATAATTGCTGTAATTCCATCTTCTGAAATTACATATTCGAAACGTCCACTAACGCTTTCTAACTCGCTAATAATTGTTAATGTTTCTAATTTCTCTAAGCCCAACAACTCTGCAGTTGCAATAATTGCAGTTAGGTTATAGATATTAAAAACACCGATAAGCTTTGTCCAAACTTCGGTTCCATCCACAGAAATTAAGGTGCCAGAAAGTTGTTTTTCTAATATTTTCACCTTAAAATCTGCCAATGTTTTTAAAGCGTATGTTTTCTTTTTTGCCTGGGTATTTTGCAACATAAAGTTGCCATTTTTATCATCGATATTTGTTAGTGCAAATGCTGATTTTGGCAATCCATCAAAAAATTCTTTTTTTACATTTCTATATGCTGCAAACGTTTGATGATAATCTAAATGGTCATGCGAAAGATTTGTAAAAATACCGCCAGTAAAAACCAATCCTTCTGTTCTTTTTTGATGAATACCGTGAGAACTAACTTCCATAAAGCAGAAATCTACACCAGCGTCAATCATTTTATCTAGATACCTATTAATAGTTATAGAATCCGGTGTTGTGTGGGTTGCTTTAAATTCAACATCATCTACCAAAACTTTAACCGTAGATAACAGCCCTACTTTATATCCTGCCTTCTTAAATAATTGATATAAGAGTGCTGCTATGGTAGTTTTACCATTTGTACCTGTAACACCTATCAAAGGTATTTTAGAAGAAGGGTTATCATAAAAATTTGAAGCCATAACTGCCAGAGCAGTATTTGCATCTACCACTTGAACGTATGTAATTTCGTCTTTTTGCGTTTCAGGAAAGTCTTCACAAACAATTACAGTAGCACCTAAATCTATGGCCTTGTTTATGTATAAATGTCCATCAACAGAAACTCCTTTTTGAGCAATAAAAATATCTCCATTTTCAATTTTTCTAGAATCGAAAACAAGATTTTTTACGGCTACGTTTGTAGTACCAAATACTTTAGTAATTGCAACGGTATATAATATGTCTTTTAAGTTTTTCAGACTATGATAATTTTAGGGTGATTGTGTTTCCTTTTACTAATTTCTCTCCTTTTTTTAAAGATTGATATTTTACTTTACCAACTCCAGAAACTTCCACTTTTAATCCAATATTTTCTAATAAAGACAAGGCATCCATACCAGACATCCCTGTAACATTTGGAACTTCAGTATACATTCTACCCAATGCATCATCATACGTTGCGTATTGTATTTCAATCTCTTCAAAACTAGCTTTATCGTCTACAGATTGGTTGTCTACAGGAGTTGTTGTATAAATTTTTTGAGCAATTTCTTTAAAAACAGGTCCGGCAACGGTTGCACCATAATATCCTTTTTCCTTTTTAGGATCATGAATTACCACAATACAAGAATATTTAGGATTCTCTGCAGGAAAAAAACCTGCAAATGAAGCTACGTAATGTTTGTTAGAATATCCTGCAGCCACTGTATTACCATTTTCGTCTTTATGTTTAGGAAGGTATTTTTTAGCAGTTCCTGTTTTTCCTGCCATAGAAAAATTTGAAGAATAGATATTATTTGCCGTTCCTCTTACAACTACATTTTCTAGTACTTTTCTAATTTTACTTAAAGTTTCATTAGAAGCAATTTTAGGATTCACCACTACAGTTTCAAAAACTTTCTCTGTTTTATCTTGTCTTCTTAATTCTTTAATAAATCTAGGCTTCACCATTATACCGTTATTAGCAACTGCATTATAAAACATTAATGTTTGCATTGGTGTAACAGAAACTCCGTACCCCCAAGACATCCATTCTAAAGAAATTTTATTCCATCTTTTATCAGATGGCTTAGGTACTACAGGTCTTCCTTCTCCTTTAATAGGAAAACCAATTGCCTTTGTAAATCCGTATGTTTCTAATTTCTTAATAAATTTTTCTGGCTGATGATCATAGTGCTTTCTAATTAACTTTACAACACCAACATTCGAAGAAACCTCTAAAACTCTAGCTGCAGAAATCTTACCATAACCACCTCGATGAGAATCTTCTACCTTAGAACCATGAATATAAATTCTACCCTTTTCTGTATCTACAACCGTAGAAGTATCAATCATTTTATCATCTAAAGCAGCCATTAAGCTTGCCAACTTAAATGTAGAGCCAGGTTCATGACTTTCCCAAACCGCATAATTTCTCTTTTCGTAATACTTTCCTTTTTTAGTTCTACCTAAATTAGAAATTGCTTTAATTTCTCCGGTTGCAGTTTCCATAACCACCGCACAACCATGATCTGCTTCAAAATACTCTAACTTTCTTAAAAGTGCATGATGGGTAATATCTTGAATATTCACATCTATTGTGGTAATAATATCATGCCCATCTATGGGTTCTTTTTCATTAAAGTCGGTAATTGGTTTCCATTGATTTTTAGCAATTTTTTGCTCCCACCTCAATCCATTTTCACCTTGCATATAATCTGCAAAGGCTCCTTCTATTCCTGCTTCACCTCTAAAATCATCATAACCAATCGTTCTCTCAGCTATTTTACCTATTGGGTGCGCTCGTTCCGTTCTATGCTTTGCAATAAAACCACCCTTATACACCCCCAAATTAAAAATTGGAAATTTCCTCATTTTTAAATAATCTGTGTATCCAATATTTCTCGCAATTAAGAAGTACCTTCTTTTTTTATTTTTTGCAGTCCTTAATTTTTTCTGATAATAACTAGAAGAATTCCCTAGCATTTTTGAAAGCTCATTTGATAAACTCACAATATTCTCTTCAAAAATGGTATTCTTTACTGTAACTAAATCCATGAAAATATTGAATTTAGACATCGAAGTTGCTAGCAGGTTTCCGTCTGCGGCATATACATTGCCTTTATTTGCGTAAATAGTGTCTTGTCTAACCGTAAGTTCTGTGGCTAGTTCTCTATAAGCATCTCCTTGAACGTACTGAAGATTAACAACTCTTAAAATAATAGCTAACAAAAACAGCGTCATAAAAGCACCTACTAAGTAGAATTTCGTTAAAATGCTTTTTTTGTGAGTTGCCAATTTTAATTGTCTTTATAAGTTACTTTTATTTTTTTTGGTGGGGTTTCTGAAGGTCTTAAACCTCTAGATATTGCTTTCTCTCTAATACTAGACTCCATTTTCATTCTCATTAAAATAGTGCCAGTATCTATATATTCTGCTCTTAATTCTCGCTTCAACTTATTTAATTTCGAAATTTTTATTACTTTTTGATCTGATTTGTGCGAACTAGAAATCATTACCAATAACAGCCCAACTACAAAAATAATAATGCGCCAATTTTTAAAAGCAGACTCATCTGTAAGGAAACTTCCTCTTAAAAAGCCGTACACACTTTTTTTAATTTTAGACATCTTATTCCTTTTTCCTTTTTAGAGTAGCAATTCTAAGTTTTGCACTTCTAGATCTATTGTTTACTTTTATTTCGGCTGCTTTTGGCACCATCAATTTTCCTACTTTCTCCATAGGAACTTCTGTATTCCCAAAAACATCTTTTTCTGGTTCACCTACAAACAACCCTGTTCTAATAAATCTTTTTACTAATCTGTCTTCTAAAGAATGATAGGAAATAACACTTAACCGTCCTTCTTTGTTTAATAAATTTGGCATTTGCAGAAGAAACTCCTTCAACACCTCTAATTCTTCATTTACCTCAATTCTAATGGCTTGAAATATCTGTGCTAATATTTTGTGCGCTACCGCATTCGGTATATATTTTTGTAAAGCCTCTTTTAACTGAAAACTTGTTTCAATTTTTTCTTCTTGTCTTTTTTCTATAATTGTTTTGGCTATGTTTCTTGAGTTTCTTAGCTCACCATACAAAAACAAGATCTCTGCTAATTTTTCTTCAGAGTAACTACCAATAACTTCCTTTGCAGAAATTTTAGATTTCTGATTCATTCTCATATCTAAATCACCGTCAAAACGAGTAGAAAAACCTCTTTCCCCTTCGTCAAATTGATGAGAAGAAACACCTAAATCAGCTAAAACTCCGTCTACTTTTTTCACACCGTTAAATCTTAGAAATCTTGAGATATATCTAAAATTCTCTGGAATCAGCGTAAAACGAGCATCCTCAATTACATTCTCTAATGCGTCTGGATCTTGATCAAAACCAAACAATCTTCCGTTTTCACCAAGTCTGCTCAAAATCTCCCTTGAATGACCGCCACCACCAAACGTAACATCTACATAGACACCGTCTTTTTTAATCGCTAAAGCGTCTATACTTTCTTTTAATAAAACTGGACTATGATAATTCATCTAATTCTGTATTTCCCATTACCTCTTCCGCTAAGTCAGCAAAATCTAAAGCAGCAGCATCAATTGCCTTTTCATAGTTCTCTTTATCCCAAATTTCTACGATATTCAACGCAGAAGACAAAACAACTTGTTTTTTTATTCCCGCGAACTCAGATAAATCTTTAGGAATTAAAACCCTACCCGCAGCGTCAAATTCAACGATTTTTACACCTGCTGTGAATCTTCTAATAAAATCATTGTTCTTTTTAACAAACTTATTCAGCTTATTAACTTTAGCCATCAGTAAATTCCACTCTTCCATAGAATACAATTCTAAGCAAGGTTGAAAAACAGCTCTTTTTATTACAAATCCCTCATTTATAATTGGTTGCAACTGCTTTTTAAGCGCAGATGAGAATAGCACCCTGCCTTTCGCATCTGCGGTACATTCATATGTCCCAATTAAATTTATCACGAATAAAATAAGTTTTTATAGATATCAAAAATATATAAATTTTACCACTTTTTACCACTTTTAACCACATTGTTAACAACTTATTGCTTTTCTACACCAATTGCAGACAAGACTAGTCTCAAAATATGATTTAGAGTGATTTAGTAAAACGAGAATTATGTTATAAAAAAGAATTACATTTGCCATTACGTAAAATGAATTGAACGATGATTGACCAGTTGAAAACCGAAGGGAAATTTACATATGTAGAATCGGGTGAAGGACCTGTTATTATTATTTTACATGGTTTAATGGGCGCCCTAAGTAATTTTGGTGATACCTTTAAACATTTTTCCGAAAATGGTTATAAAGTATTAATACCAGAGCTACCGCTATACTCCCTTCCTCTTTTACAAACCAACGTTAAAAGTTTAGCTGGGTTTCTAAAAGAATTTATGGCGCATAAAAAAGTAAATAGCACTATCTTACTAGGTAATTCTCTAGGTGGTCATATTGCTTTGTATTTCACAAAACATAATCAAGAACAAGTCAAAGCGCTCGTTTTAACCGGAAGTTCTGGTTTATATGAAAAAGCTATGGGAGATAGTTTCCCAAAAAGAGGAAACTATGAATATATAAAAGAAAAAACACAAGGCGTCTTTTATGATCCAGCTATTGGAACGAAACAAATGGTTGATGATGTCTTTAAGATAGTAAATGATAGAAGTTCTGTAATAAGAACTTTAGCAATTGCAAAAAGTGCTATTAGACACAATATGTCGGCTGACTTGCCTGCAATGAAACAACCAACCTGCTTAATTTGGGGAAAACAAGATGTTGTAACCCCTCCAGAAGTTGCTATAGATTTTAATAAAATTTTACCTGATTCTGATTTATTTTGGATTGACAAATGTGGGCACGCTGCAATGATGGAGACCCCTTTAGAATTCAATACAATTCTTCACAAATGGCTGATTTCTAGAAACATATAATCTAATGAAAATTAAGTCAGCAGAGTTTATAATGAGTAACAGTAATGTTACCAAAGCACCGCCAGAAAGAATGCCAGAATACGCCTTTATAGGGCGTTCTAATGTTGGTAAATCTTCATTAATTAACATGTTAATGGAGCGGAAAGATTTAGCTAAAATTTCTGGAAAACCAGGAAAAACACAGCTCATAAATCACTTTAAAGTTAATGAAGAGTGGTTTTTAGTAGATTTACCGGGCTATGGTTATGCTTCAGTTTCTAAAAAGAAAAGAGTCATTTTTCAATATTTTATAGAAAATTATTTTAAAGAAAGAGAGCAATTAGTGTGCACTTTTGTATTGATAGATTCAAGACATGATCCTCAAAAAATAGATTTAGATTTTATGCAGTTTTTAGGTGAAAACCAAATTCCGTTTTGTATTGTTTTTACAAAAGCAGACAAACTAGGAAGCTCTAAATTAAACAAACAAATAACTTCTTACAAGAAGAAATTACTAGAATTTTGGCAAACAGTGCCAACATCATTCTTAACCTCATCTTCTACAAGCCTAGGTAGAAAAGAATTTTTAGATTTTATTGATGGTGTAAACCAAGATGTTGCTAAAGATTTTAAATAACCTTTAGACCTATCTAAAGTAGTATTAAAATGTGCTATGAACTCCACAAAAGAAAATTTACAAGTTTTATTTGAAGACAATCACATCATTATTGTAAACAAAAGGGCTGGTGATATTACCCAAGGTGATAAAACAGGCGATAAACCATTAAGTGATGTTGTTAAGGAGTACGTAAAAGATAAGTACAACAAACCCGGACTCGTTTTTATAGGTACGGTCCACAGATTAGACAGGCCAACTTCTGGTATTGTAATTTTTGCAAGAACCTCGAAAGCACTGGAACGTTTGAATAAGATGTTGCGTGACAAAACAATAAAAAAAACCTATTGGGCACTTGTAAAAAATGCACCAAAAGCAACTACAGACACCCTTACTAATTTCTTAAAAAAAGATACTAAAAAGAACAAATCTTTTGTTTACAAGAAAGAAATTGAAGGCAGTAAGAAAGCGATCCTGCACTACAATATACTTAAAAAATTAGAGAATTATTTTTTAATTGAAATTGATTTAGAAACAGGCAGGCATCATCAAATTAGAACACAGTTATCTTATATTGGTAGTGCTATAAAAGGCGATTTAAAGTATGGTTTTCCGCGTTCTAACAAAGATGGAAGTATTAGTTTACATGCCCGAAAAATAAAGTTTATACATCCTGTTTCTAAAGAGGAAATACAAATTACGGCTCCTACACCAAAGGATGTTATTTGGGATGCCTGCAAGTAAAATTATAGCACTTCCAAAGAAGTAAACTGAAAAGAAGTGCCGTCAAATAACCCTTTGTCCGACAATTTTAAAGAAGGAATTACCAACAGTGCCATAAAAGACAAGCTCATATAAGGAGCACTAAGTTTACTGCCCATTTCTTTTGCCATTTGATCTAATTCTGCATAGGATTTGCCAATCTCTTCCGCAGATAAATTAGACATAATACCTGCAACTGGCAAAGAGACTATTTTTTCTTGAAGATTGTTTACAGCACAAATTCCTCCTCTATTTTCTATAATTAAATTTACAGCTTTACAAATTGCTTCATCAGAAACCCCAATGGCAATAATATTATGAGAATCGTGCCCAACAGAACTTGCAATGGCGCCTTCTTTAATTCCGAAGTTTTTAATAAATGCAATTGCCGGTGCTTCATTTTTATACCGATTTACAACTGTCATTTTTAAGACATCAGTTGCCGTATTTGACACTAAATTCCCATCAACAATTAAAGAAGCTGCTTCCATTTGATTGGTTACCAATTCTCCATCTAAAGCCTCAATGACTCTAATTTTATTTGCTGAAGATTCAAATCTAAAATCTGCTACTTTCTTTGTATCCGTATTAAAATTATTCAAGATTTCAAAAGGAACGGATTTTACAAAACTTTTGCCGTTTTTAGCAACCAACTCTCCGTTAATGTAGGTTTCTAAAACATTAAAGTTCTTTAAATTATCAACCAAAATAAAATCTGCAGCAGCTCCTTTTTGCAACAAACCAACCTCTAAATTATAATGTTTTACCGGATTTATACAAGCTGCTTGCAATACTTTAAAGACATCAATTCCTTTTGCTACGGCTCTTTCACACAATTGATTTATATGACCTAATAGCAAATCATCTGGATGCTTATCATCTGAACAAAACATCATGTTTTCGAAGTGTTCTGGTAATAAAGCTATTAAGGCTTCAAAATTCTTGGCTGCACTTCCTTCTCTAATAAGTACCTTCATTCCTTTCTGCAACTTCTCTAATGCTTCATCAAAAGTAAAACACTCATGATCTGTAGAAATGCCAGCAGCAATGTATTTAGTAACATCATCGCCTCTTAAACCTGGAGCGTGACCATCAATTGGTTTGTTGTTGTTTTTAGCATGCTGAATCTTCCCAATAACTTCTTCGTCATCAAATAAAACACCCGGATAGTTCATCATTTCTGCAAGGTATTTGATATCCGGATTTTCCATCATCAACTTAATATCAGTAGCATCTATGATGGCACCGGCGCTTTCAAAAGAAGTAGCTGGTACACAGCTTGGTGCTCCAAAATTGAATTTCAACGGAACTTTCTTTCCGTTTTCAATCATAAATTCAACTCCTTTTACGCCTAAAACATTGGCAATTTCATGCGGATCAGAAACCGTAGCTACCGTTCCGTGCACAACAGCAATTTTAGCAAATTCAGAAGGCACTAACATCGAACTTTCTATGTGAATATGGGCATCTACAAAGCCAGGTAAAATATAATTTTCTACCTCGTGATTTACTTCTCTAATAGCCGAAATATGTCCGTTCTCTATAACAACTTCACCTTTAAAAATTCTTTTATTAAGAATATCTACAATGTTCCCTTTTACATTCATAATCTTGCTATATTTAGAACAAATTTACAAAGAATAAAAAGGGTTTTTATACTCGTTTTATGCTATTTTTAATTTATGAAGTACGCGCAACAAAAAATCTCAATACCAGAAGCAGAAAAAATTCTTTTTGACCGCTATAATATCAAAGGAACGGCATCTCCTTTGCCCGGTTATGTTGATTTTAATTTTAGAATTAAAATAGAGAATGAAGAAGGGTATATTCTAAAAATTTCTAGAGTTGATGAAAATAAAAAGCACCTAGAATACCAGCAGCACTTATTGCAATTTATTGAGAATAGTGATGAAAAATTGATTGCCCCAAAGGCCGTTACAGATAAAAATAAGCATTTAATTTCTGAAATTACAGATCGTCACAAAAACACGCGTTGTGTGCGATTACTAACCTGGGTTTCTGGTAACCTTTGGAGTGCTGTAAACCCGCAATTAGAAGACTTACGTTTTAGTATAGGAGAACAATGTGGAACTCTAACAAAGGCATTACAGGGTTTTAAGCATCCAGAAGCGCATTATAATTTTGAGTGGGATATTGCCCAATCTCTTTGGACAAAAAAGCATTTGCATTTATTTGAAGTTACCGAAAAGGAGCTACTAATGCAGTATCAAAATAAGTTTGAAGCCTGCCATCCCTCTTATACTGCATTAAGAAAAAGTATTGTTCACAATGATCCAAATGACAATAACATTATTGTTACACAAAATAGATTGCAGCCAAAAGCAAAAGCAGCCATAGACTATGGAGATGCCATATATACCCAAATTATTAATGATGCAGCCATACTTTGTGCCTATGGTATTATGGGGCATCATGATCCTTTAGATGCGGCTCTTGCATTTATAAAAGGTTATCATTGCTCTTTTCCTTTATTAGAAAAAGAAGTAGCACATTTATACAATGCCATTGCTATGAGATTGGTAATTATTGTTACGAGAGCTGCCATGAGTAAAATTGAAGAACCAGACAATGAATATCTATGGATTAGTGAAAAACCTGCCTGGAAAGTATTAAAGAAATGGTCTAAAATTTCTGAAGATTTTGCACATTATTCTTTTAGAGACGCTTGTGGTTTTTCTGCACACCCGAATGAATCTGAATTTAAAGATTGGGCAGCAGTTCATACTTTTAATTTATCAGAATTATTCCCTACAATTAATAGCACTGAAATTCAGCATTTAGACTTAAGTGTATCAAGCACATTTCCTGGTCATCAGCAAGATTTTAATAATTTAGATCTATTTCAATTTAAAATTGATCAATTACAGAAAAAAGTTCCGAATAAAATTTTAGCGGGTGGCTATTTAGAACCTCGAAATTTATATACTTCAACAGAATATGATACGGTTGGTAATTGCGGCAAACAAAGCAGATCCATTCATTTAGGAATCGATTTTTGGTTGCCAGAAAACACGCCCGTTCATGCACTTTTTGAGGGTGAAGTTGTCATGGCGGTAAATGATATTGGAGACAAAGAATATGGAGGTTTGATCGTTTTAAAGCATCAACAAAAAGATTTTTGTTTTTATACTTTGTACGGTCATAATACAGCTAAAAGTGTTTTAAAACATCCCATTGGAAGTACCCTTAAAAAAGGAACACCAATTGCTGTTTTAGCCAATTATCCTGAAAACGGTAATTGGGCTCCTCACTTACATTTTCAAGTAATGCTGTCTTTATTGGATTATAAAACAGACTTTCCTGGCGTTGCGTATTTCAATCAAATTGATGTTTGGAAAAGCATCTGCCCAAACCCGAATTTATTGTTTAAAATAAACGGATTTAAAGAAAATTTAATTCCTGTTGCTGATGAAATTATAGCGTATAGAAAACAGCATTTGGGCAAAGGAATGAGTTTACAGTATAAAACGCCCTTGCACATTGTAAAAGGTGCTAACCAATATTTAATTGATGCTGTTGGGCGCAAATATCTAGACACCGTAAATAATGTTGCCCATGTTGGCCATGAAAATTTTAAGGTGGTAAAAGCAGGGCAGCAGCAAATGGCATTGTTAAATACAAACACGCGTTATCTGCATGAAAACATTACGAATCTTACTAAGGAACTATTAGAAACGCTCCCCAAAGAATTGTCAGTTTTACATTTTGTAAATTCTGGAAGCGAAGCCAATGAACTTGCCATTAGAATGATAAAAGCATGTACAAATTCCGATGAAATTATTGCCAGCGAACATGGCTACCACGGAAACACCAATGGAACCATACATATTTCTTCTTATAAATTTGATGGAAAAGGCGGAAGTGGAAAACCTAAAAACACGCATATTTTTCCAATGCCGGATGCTTTTAGAGGAAAGTATCGAGGCGAAAATACCGGAGAACAGTATGCCAATGAAGTGCAACTATTGATTGATGACATTCACCAGCAACACAAAAAAGTAGGCGGATTTATCATCGAACCTATTATTTCTTGTGGCGGACAAGTAGCATTGCCTAGCGGATTTTTGCAAGAAGCGTATCAAAAAGTAAGAAAAGCGGGTGGTTTGTGTATTTCTGATGAAGTGCAAACCGGCATTGGAAGAATGGGGAAAACTTTTTGGGGTTTTCAGTTACACGATGTGGTTCCGGACATTGTAACGATTGGTAAACCTTTAGGAAACGGGCATCCCATTGCCGCAGTTGCGTGCACAAAAGAGGTTGCCCAAAAATTCGCAAACGGTATGGAGTTCTTTAACACCTTTGGCGGCAACCCTGTTTCTTGTGCTATTGCCACCGAAGTTTTACGCGAGGTAAAAAGAGAAAAATTGCAAGAAAATGCCTTGGCAATTGGCGAATATTTAAAATCTGAATTAAAACAGCTATCCAAAAAATTTACAATCATTGGAGATGTTAGAGGGCAAGGGTTGTTTTTAGGAATTGAGCTGGTAGACCAAGAGTTACATCCGCTTGCAGAAAAAACAGCTTATGTGATTAACCGAATGAAAGAATTTGGAATTTTAATGAGTTCTGATGGGCCAGATCATAATGTCATCAAAATAAAACCACCACTAACATTTACAAAAGAAAATGCAAAAGAAGTGCTTTTTTATCTTCAAAAAGTATTGGCAGAAGATTTTATGAAAATAATAAACTAAAATATAAATCTTACATTTATAGTCTTATAAAAACTAGTATTATGCATAAAACGTTCGTATTTTTTATTATTTTTTCTATTTCGTTTGTTTCTTTTAGTCAAAAAAAAACAGCAAAGCAAGACACTAAATGGGATATAAACAACCCCCATAAAGATTGGAAATACAATGCTTTTAAATTAAACACCACAGAAGGAACTTGGATGAATTTAGATGTTTCACCAGATGGAAAAACAATTGTTTTTGACATGTTAGGCAACATCTATCAAATTCCAATTACTGGAGGAAAAGCGACTGCTTTGCGCGCTAGTATGGCTTTTGAAGTACAGCCAAAATTTAGCCCTAATGGTAAATATATTTCTTTTACTAGCGATGCTGAAGGTGGTGATAATATTTGGGTAATGACCGTCGATGGTCAAAATGCAAAATCGATTACAAAAGAAAAATTTAGATTACTAAACAATGCTGTTTGGACACCAGACGGGAAATCTTTAGTCGCTAGAAAACACTTTACCTCTCAGCGTTCTTTGGGCGCAGGAGAAATGTGGCAATATCCACTTTCTGGTGCTACCGGATTGCAATTAACAAAAAGAAAGAATGATCAACAAGATGTAAATGACCCTTCTATTTCATCGGATGGGAAGTATTTATATTATGCAGAAGATGTATATCCTGGTGGATTTTTCCAGTACAATAAAGATCCAAATAAACAGATATATGTCATTAACCAATACAATTTTGAAACCGGTGAAACCGAGAAAATAACCGGTGGTCCAGGTGGTGCTGCAAGACCTGTAATATCGAGAGACGGAAAATTATTAGCCTTTGTAAAACGTGTGAGAACAAAGTCGGTTTTATACATTCATGATTTAGAAAGTGGAAAAGAATGGCCTATCTATGAGAACCTAAGTAAGGATCAAAGTGAAGCTTGGGCTATTTTTGGCGTGTATCCACATTTTTCTTGGATGCCAAATAACAAAGACATACTTATTTGGGCCCAAGGAAAAATCAACAAAATAAATATTGATAGCAAGCAAATTACAAATATCCCTTTTCAGGTTAATCAAAAAATAAAATTAGCAAAAACACATCGTGTTAAAAGAAACGTTTTTGAAGAAGAATTTACTTCAAAAATGATTAAAAATGCACAAACTTCTCCTGATGGAAAAACCATAGTTTTTACTTCATTAGGACATATTTATAAAAAAGAAATACCAGAAGGAACTCCAACAAAAATTACAAATTTAAGGGACTTTGAAGCGGAACCTACATTTTCTGCCGATGGAAATTCGATATTGTTTGTGAGTTGGAATGATGAAAATTTAGGCGCTATCTACAAAGTAAATTTAGACGGTACTGGTTTGGAGAAAATAACCAAAGAAAAAGGCATTTATAGAACGCCTGCTTTTAACAGTTCAGCTTCTAAAATTGTATATCGAAAAGAAGCTGGCAATGGAGACCAAGGTTTTGACTTTACAAAAAAGACCGGAATTTATATTGCAAATGCAGATGGCAGCAACGCTAAAAGAGTTTCTAAAACTGGAGGGTTTCCAATATTCTCTGCCGATGATAAACGAATCTTCTTTCAAACTGGAGGTTCATTTTTTGGAGGTTTAACCAAAAAATTAAAGAGTGTTGATTTAAAGGGGAAAAACGAAAGAAGTCATTTTTCTTCAAAATTAGCGAACAGATTAGTACCAAGTCACGACAATAAATGGATCGCTTTTATTCACTTACACAAACTATTTGTGGCTCCTTTTGTAATGAATGGTAGTGAAATAAATGTGGATCAAAACACAACCTCTTTTAATGTTGAAAGCTTGTCTAAAAATGCTGGAATCAATTTGCATTGGTCTGCTGACAATCAAAAAGTGCATTGGACTTTAGGGGATTCCTATTTCTCAAAATCTATTGTAAATAATACGACAGATCCGTTTGCAAAAACAAATTTGGCAGCAAAAGATGAAGTTGAAATTAAAATCAATTTAAAAGAAAAGTCTGATGTTCCTGAAGGAAGAATCGCATTTAAAAATGCACGGATTATTACCATGAAAGGAAATCAAATATTTGAAGACGGAACGATCATCATCCACAATAATAAAATAGAAAAAGTAGGTGAAACGAGTGCTATTACAATTCCTTCGGATGCAAAAGTATACAACATGAATGGCAAAACAATTATGCCAGGAATGGTTGATGTACATGCACATGTTGGCGCTTTTAGAAACGGATTAAGTACACAAAAACACTGGCAATTTTATGCGAATTTGGCTTTTGGAGTTACGACTTCTCATGATCCATCTGTACATACTGCTGCTGCCTTTACACTTGAAGAATTGCAAAGAAGTGGACAATTAGTAGGACCTAGAATGTTTTCCACAGGATTTATTTTATATGGAGCAGAAGGTGATTTTAAAGCTGTTGTAAACAATTTAGACGATGCGCGTTTTGCGATTGCAAGAACAAAAGCATTTGGTGCAAAATCGATTAAGAGCTACAATCAACCAAGAAGAGAACAACGCCAGCAAATTATGCAAGCCGCTAGAGAATTCGGCGTAAATGTGGTTCCAGAAGGTGGTTCTAGCTTTTATGCAAATATGAGTATGATTTTTGACGGACACACAGGAATTGAGCATAATATACCGGTAAATCCAGTTTATAAAGATGTGATATCGCTTTGGAAAAACAGTAAAACTGGCTATACACCTACTTTAATTGTAAATTATGGAGGAATGAATGGTGAATTTGAATGGTATCAAAAAAGCAATGTATGGGAAAACAAAACACTCTTAAAATACACCCCTAGATATGTCGTTGATACCAGAGCAAGACACCGAACAATGGTACCGGAAGAGGAATATAAAAACGGACATGTTTTAACTTCTAAAACTGTTACAGCTCTGGCAAATGAAGGTGTAAAAGTTAATTTGGGAGCGCATGGACAGCTGCAAGGTCTAGGTGCTCATTGGGAATTATGGATGCTACAACAAGGCGGTTTATCGAATCATGAAGCCTTAAAATCTGCGACTATAAATGGCGCAGATTATATTGGTGTGGCTGATGAATTAGGCTCTTTAGAAAAAGGGAAATTAGCAGATTTAATTATCATGGATAAAAATCCTTTAGAAGATATTAAAAACTCAAATTCTGTAATTTATACCATGGTTAATGGTCGATTATATGATGTAGATACCATGAACGAAATTGGGAATTACGACACAAAAAGAGGAAAGTTTTATTTTGAAATGGATGGTTATAATCAAGGAGCTCCAGTAAACATAAATACCAATAGTTTTACAACGCCGACTTGTAGTTGCCATAACTAAAAAACAATCTTATTAATTTGCTTTTCAACAAGTATCACTGAGTTTTAGTCAAAAAAAAAAAAACGAATAAAGAAGCAATCCTAAAGGTAATGAAGACACAAGAAGTCGCATGGTCTAATTATGATCTTGAAGGCTTTATGAAAGGGTATTGGAAATCTGATTCCTTAAAGTTTCACGGAAGCAACGGAGACACTTATGGTTGGGATAAAACCTTAGCGAACTATAAAAAAAATATCCAATTCCAGATGATTCTAGAAACTTAAAATAGATGAAATTACTAAGATTGAACAAGAATCTTATTATATAATGAGAGCTTATCATTTAATGCACCCAGTTGGAGATGCTAGTGGTGTGTTTATGATTATTTTTAGAAAGATTAAAGGTGATTGGAAGATTGTTGCTCATACTTCGTGTTAAAAAGGAGTTCCCTAAAAAACGTATTTTCAAATAGACCAGTAACGAAAAGTAGCATTGTTTAAGTTTTATATTGCTTAAAAAGTAGCCTGTAAAATATTTGGGTAGTAAAACAACATTTAAATCTGCTTGCAGAAAAAACAGCTTATGTAATTAACAAAATGAAAGAATTTGGCATTTTAATGAGTTCTGACGGGCCGGATCATAACGTCATCAAAATAAAACCACCTATAACATTTACAAAAGAAAATACAAAAGAAGTGCTTTTTTATCTTCAAAAAGTATTGGTAGAAGATTTTATGAAAATAATTTAACATCTTAAGCGAGGCGATACTTGTACTATTAAAAACCACTCATTTGCGTGGGGCTTAAATAAGTAGTACAGGTTTATTTAGGGTAGATTACTTGATGCAAAGGAATATCAAACTCATTTTTATCTTCTATTGCTGTTATCGGTGGGAAGAAATTTAACCCTATAAATTTTGCGTCTTTTCTACAATTTAATAAAAATCGATCATAGAAACCTTTTCCGTAACCCACTCTAAATTTTTTATCATCAGAGATTAACATTGGAATAAAAATTAAATCTAATTTATTTTCTTCGACTAATTCTGCAGCCACAGGTTCTAAAACCCCAAATTTATTCAACGATAAAACAGTATCTTCTTCTAAATAAAAATGCGACAATGTATTGTCTTTAAAATTGCATTTACTTACTACAATCCGTTTATTTTCGTTTCTAAAATAGGTAATTAAAGGTGTGGTATCTATCTCTTTAAATTTAGGCATGGATAGAAATAAATGCACATTTTTAACAGTAGAAAGATCTAAATTATAAATCTGTTGGTAGATGTTTTCTTGCAAACCCTTAATTTGGATTTCAGTTAGGTCCTTTCTTTTTTGCTTGTAAAGCGCTCTAAGTTCTTGCTTTTTCATTTTACAAATCCTTTAATATTACTTGTGTTTTTTTTGTCAATCCTTTCACCACCATAGCATAAGAATGATTGATGAGTTCTTGAACCAAATCATCTGAAACATCACTATTATTTACAGCTACTGTATTCCAATGCTTTTTATTCGAATGCCAACCTGGTTGCACACCCTCATAGACTTCTCGCAATTCTTCTGCTTTCTCAGGGTCACATTTTAAATTTACACATTGTGCATCTTGCTCCCACTTATCTATTCTTAGAAGTACAAAAATTTTACCCATCACTTTAAAAACCAAAGTTACGTTATCAAAAGGAAAGTGCTCTGTTACTCCTTTTTTTGACAAACAAAAATCTCTTAATTGCGTTATGTGCATTTTTAATTTTTATGAAGATTCATTTAAAAAAGATTTTAAAAATTCTAAACTTTCTTTTGGGTTTTCCTCCATAGGAACATGACCTGAATTTTCTAAAATAACCAGTTTAGAGTTCGGCAGTATGCTATCCATTCTTTTTCCATTTCCTAAAGGAATCCAAGTATCTTTTGCTCCCCAAATTAATAATGTGGTAGTTTTTACACTTTTTAACTTTACTAAATTTACTTTTTCAGCTACATTGAAATCCGTTTTTGCTCTGTCTATAAAAGCCTTTCTATTTCCTGTTCTCAAAGACATTTTATGATACCGTGTAACAAGAGCGTTTGTAACTTTTAATTTATCAGCATATACTTGCTCTATATTTTTTCTAATAATAAACTTGGGTGTGATGTACAAAAACAACGAATTTAAGATTGGTGTTTTTGCCATTTTAAAAATTGATGGTTGTGGGATAAAAGTTGGTAAACCACTGGCATCTATTAAAATAAGTTTGCGTACTTTCTCTGGGTATTCTGCAGCATAATTCCAAGCAATATTTCCTCCTAAAGAATTTCCTGCAAGATAAAATTTAGCAACCTTTATTTTTTCTA
>JBLHGY010000016.1:0-19567 GCA_047616665.1 Polaribacter sp. | reverse complement strand
AAATTAATTTTAATAAAAGGAAAGTGAAACTATATCAACCATAAATTAATCATACCGTTCATAAATAAAAAAACCTCAACTAATTGATTAACAATTTGTTGAAGTTTTAATAAAGTGGTCCCACTTGGGCTCGAACCAAGGACCCTCTGATTATGAGTCAGATGCTCTAACCAGCTGAGCTATGGGACCAAAATTATTGGATGCAAATGTACTATTTATTTTAAAATGATACAATAAAAAATAAGAATCTTAAACAGATCTATTCATTAACCACAAGCCAAAGTTCTTAAGGTTCTGTTTATCTGTATCTTTAATGTCCATTTGAGCTAAAGTATTAAAAGCTTTTTCTGTGTAATTCTCTATTTCTTGCTTTATTAATAAAGGAATATCGTTTAATTCAAAGATTCTTTTAACGTCGGAAATCTTATCTGTGCTATCTGCTAATTTTTTTCTGTATAGATATGCTAACCTTCCTTTATCATCTTGCGATGCAACTTCTAGCGCCTTTAAATATAAATACGTTTTTTTATTTTCTATAATATCTCCACCAACCTGTTTTCCAAATGTTTCTGGATCTCCGAAGGTGTCTAGGTAATCGTCTTGTAATTGAAATGCAAGCCCTAGATTTAAACCAAAATCGTAAATTAAACTGGCATTTTCATCATTTGACTCTGCAACAATTGCACCCATTTTTAGAGCTGCAGCAACTAAAACAGAGGTTTTTAAACGAATCATGTTGATATACTCAGGAATCGTAACGTCATTTCTAGTTTCAAAATCTACATCCAATTGCTGTCCATCACAAACTTCTAAAGCTGTTTTACTAAATAGTTTTGCTAATTTCTGAAAAACAACAGGTTCATAATTCTCAAAATATTTGTATGCTAGAATCAACATGGCATCTCCAGAAAGAATTCCTGTATTGGTATCCCATTTCTCATGCACAGTAGCTTTACCCCTTCTTAAAGGTGCAGCGTCCATAATATCATCATGAATTAGCGTAAAATTATGAAAGACCTCCACCGCTAAAGCTGCAGGCAATGCTTTTTTAAAATCGCTAGAAAAAATATCTGCAGCCATTAAAGTCAATACTGGGCGGATCCTTTTTCCTCCTAATTTTAAAATATAATCTATTGGTTCATATAAGTTTTTAGGTTCATGAATCCATTGTTTTGATTCTAAGTAAGATAGAAATTCCTTTTGATAATGTAAAATGTCCAAATCGATAGTTTTTTGTAAAAATAATATAAAGAAATACTACTTCAATAATGAAACGTTAAAAAATACTTAAAACTTTGGAAACTTTTTTTGTTTCTAAAGTTTCCAGTTGTATCTTTGCAATCAGATTATGAAACATAAAATTTTAGACACCTCAAAAGAATTGTTCTTAAACTTAGGTTTTAAGAGTGTAACTATGGACGAAATAGCCAGTAAACTAGGCGTTTCAAAAAAAACAATTTATAAGTATTTTGAGCATAAAACAGAATTGGTTGCTGCAGTAACTGAGTATATGTTTGATACTGTTAGTTTTGGAATTGATACTATTTGTGAATTAAAAATGAATCCTATTGAAGAAATATTTTCAATCAAAAGATTTATCATGAAGCATTTAAAAGACGAAAAATCTTCACCACAATATCAACTTCAAAAATATTATCCTAAAATATACGCCTCTTTAACCCAAAAACAATTTGATGTAATGCAAGTTTGCGTGCTAAACAATCTCAAAAAAGGAATTGAAATTGGGTTGTACAGAAATAATATAGATTTAGAATTTACCTCTAGAATTTATTTTAATGGCATGGTTGGTATCAAAGACAAAGACTTATTTCCTTTAACAAATTATTCTATGAACACCTTAATGAATCATTACTTAGAATATCATATTAGAGGAATCGCAACAGAAAAAGGAGTAGAAGAATTAAAAAAACAATTAACACAGAAATAAATAACAAATGAAAAAAATAGTACTGGTACTTTTTACCGTCTTTTTTATACAGGTTGCAAATGCACAAAAAGAGACCCTACAGCTTTCTTTAAAAGAAGCAATTGAGTATGCTTTAAAGAATAGTTACAACACAAAAATAGCTAAAAATGATATTAAAAAAGCGAAAGAAATCGTTTGGGAAACCACCGCTGTTGGTTTGCCTCAAGTAAATGCAAGGATCGATTATCAGAATTTTTTAAAACAACCTGTTTCTTTGTTACCAGCAGGAGCTTTTGACAATAGAGAGTCTGTAGTAGAAACTGTCGAAGAATTTTTTGATATCAATAGAGCAACAAGCCCAGAAGCACCAGAAGGATTTATACCTGTTATTTTTGGAACAAAACAGAACGTAAATGCTTCTGTAACCTTAACTCAGCTTATATTTGATGGTTCTTACTTAGTAGGTCTACAGGCTTCTAAAACATTTTTAAAAATATCTAAACAGGCAGAAGAAAAAACCGAATTATTAACCAGAGAGGCTGTTATTAATGCCTACGGAAATGTTTTGGTTACAGAGAAAAGCATTGAAATTTTAACGGGAAATATTAAAATTTTAGAAAAAAACTACAGCGATGCTCAAAAAATTTATGAAAACGGGTTTAATGAAGAAGAAGATATAGAGCAACTAGAAATTACACTGGGCAATGTAAAAAACCAACTACGTAGTGCATTAAGAATGAAAGAAATTGCCTACCAAATGCTAAATATTTCTTTAGGAAACCCAAACAAAACAAAACTACTATTAACAGATTCTTTAGACGGTTTGGCCGAGAAAAACATCAATATGGCTTTAATTGGTGCCGAATTTAATTTTTCTGAACACATAGATTTTAAAATTTCAGAGAACGATAGAGAAACAAAACGTTTAATGATGAAGTTAGAGCAAAGCAAATATTTACCAAGTTTAAGTGCCTTTGTAAATTACGGAAGGCAAGGTTTTTCTGACTCTTTTACATTTTTAAATGGCAACCAAGAATGGTTTGATTCTTCTTTGTTAGGCGTAAGTTTAAACGTACCTATTTTTAGTAGCTTTAGTAGAAAAGCAAAAACAGCTCAGGCAAAAATAGCTTTAGAAACGGCAGATTTAAGATTAGAAGAAACAAAACAAAGACTTTCTTTACAGGCAAAAAAAGCGAAGAGTGAATACCAATTAAGCATCGAAAATTATCAAACTTCAAAAAGAAATGCAGGTTTAGCAGAAAGAATAGAAAAGAAACAGCGTATTAAATTTTTTGAAGGCATTTCTTCTAGCTTCGATTTATTACAGGCACAAAATCAATTATACGCACAACAACAAAACTACATTCAGGCTATGTTAACCATCATTGCGACAAAAGCAACTTTAGAAAACGCCTTAAACCTACAAATTAAATAACTAAATTATTATGAAAAACATATATTTAATACTTTTAACTGCACTCATTTTAACTTCTTGTGAAGGTAAAAAAGCAACTTCTGTAGCTGGTATTTTAGCAACAAATGATCTTGCGCAAATAAAATCTAAAAAAGCAGCCTTAGACACAAAACAACAAGCATTGTCAGCTGAATTAAAACAATTAAACGACCGTTTAGATGCTTTAAATAAAGATAAAAACATACCGCTAATAACAACTTTCAAGGTAGAAGAAACTGTTTTTAAACACTTTATAGAACTGCAAGGAAATGTACAAACAAAACAAAATGTTTTAATTTATCCTGAAATGCCAGGGATTTTAAAAAGCGTCTTTGTAAAAGAAGGACAGCTTGTTGCAAAAGGCGAAATTTTAGCAAACATAGATGATGGCGGAATGTCTGAACAACTTGCCCAACTTAGTGCAAACGCGCAGTTGGCAAAAACTACCTATGAACGTCAAAATAGATTATGGACACAAAAAATTGGTTCTGAAATGCAATTTTTACAGGCAAAAACTTCTTTTGAAGCACAAACCAGTGCTGTAAATCAGTTAAAAAGTCAGCTAAAAAAAGCCGTTATTAGAGCGCCTTTTTCCGGGATTATAGATAATGTTTTTAAAGAAAGAGGTATTGTGGTTGCTCCAGGAATAGGTTCAGAAATTTTTAGAATTATAAACCTTTCTAACATGTATATAGAAACAGAAGTTCCAGAAACCTATATTTCTAGTATTACTAAAAACAAAGCTGTGCGTGTAAACTTCCCGGTATTAGGAGAAACTGTAACTTCTAAAGTAAGACAAGTTGGTAACTTTATAAACCCTAGCAATCGTTCTTTTAAAATAGAAATAGGAGTTCCTAATTTAAACGGAAAAGTAAAACCCAACTTAACCGCAAAATTAAAGTTAAACGATTATACCAATACAAATGCCGTTTTAATTCCGCAAAGTATTATTTCTGAAAATGCAAAAGGAGCGCAGTTTATCTATATTATAAAAGACAAGAAAGAAAACAATGAGGCCGTTACAGAACGCTTAATTATAGAAACAGGAAAAACACAAGGAGATTTTATTGAAGTTACAAAAAATCTTTTAGCAGGTGCAGAAATAGTAATGGAAGGCGCAAGAAGTGTAACAAACGGACAAATTGTAAAAGTGCTTAATAAATAGTAGAAAAATGAAAAACAAAAATAAACAAGTAGAGAAAGAGTTTAAACTTTCTTCTTGGGCTATAAATAATAAGACTACTATTTACGTATCGATGTTTTTAATTCTTTATTTAGGGGTTACAGCATACTTTACAATGCCAAGAGAAAACTTTCCAGAGATTAACGAAACCAAAATTTACATTAGTTCTGTATATCCTGGTAACACTGCAGAAGACATCGAAAAACTAATTACAAATCCTTTAGAAGACAAACTAAAATCGGTAAGTAATGTAGTAGAAATTACCTCTACATCGCAAGAAGATTACTCTATTATTACCGTAGAGTTTAATGAAAGTATTCCCGTTGACAAAGCAAAACAGCAAGTAAAAGACGAAATAGATCAAGAAACTGCAGGTGAAGATTGGCCAACATTTAATGGTGCAAAAGTAACGCCTAATGTTTTTGAATTGAGTATGTCTGAAGAAGTGCCCATTCTAAATATTAATATTTCTGGGAACTACCCAGTTTCTAAATTGAAGGAATTTGGAGAATATTTACAAGATGAAATTGAAGATTTAACAGAAATAAAAAAAGTAGACATTCGTGGTGCACAAGACAAAGAAGTAGAAGTTGCCGTAGATATTTACAAAATGATGGCTGCAAAGGTTAGTTTTGATGATATTACAAATGCTATAAATCGTGGAAACATTACTATGTCTGCTGGTAACTTTATTACAAGTCAGCAAAGAAGAACCATTCGTATTATTGGTGAAATTGACCAACCTTCTGATTTAGGTGATTTTGTAATTAAAGCAGAAAACGGAAATCCTATTTATTTAAAAGATGTTGCAGAAATTTCTTTTAAAGACAAAGATAAGACCACCTATGCAAGAGAAAGTGGTGCTGCTGTTGTAATGCTAGATGTGAAGAAAAGGTCTGGCGAAAACATGGTTGCTGCCGCAGATAAAATAGGGGTTATTGTACAAAATGCGAAAGCAGCTGTTTTTCCAAAAGATTTAAAAGTAACCATTGCCAATGACCAATCGCCAAAAACAATTGGCCAAGTAGACGATTTGGTAAACAATATTATTTTTGGAGTTATTTTAGTAGTTATTGTTTTAATGTTTTTTCTAGGATTTAAAAATGCACTTTTCGTTGGTTTTGCAATACCAATGTCTATGTTTATGTCTTTAATGATTTTAGGTGCTTTAGGATATACCCTAAATACAATGGTACTTTTCGGACTTATTATGGGGCTAGGAATGCTGGTAGATAACGGAATTGTAGTTGTTGAAAACGTGTATCGTTTAATGGACGAGGAAGGAATGTCTAGAACAGAAGCTGCTAAAAAAGGAATTGGAGAAATTGCATTTCCTATTATTATTTCTACAGCAACCACTGTTGCAGCATTTATTCCTTTAGGTCTTTGGCCAGGAGTTATGGGGCAATTCATGGTTATTTTACCTATCACCTTATCTATTGTTTTAGGTTCTTCATTATTTGTGGCCATTTTCTTTAATTCGGTATTGGTTTCTCAATTTATGAAAACCGAAGACAAAGACATGCCTATAAAAAGTATTATTAGGTTAACCAGTATTATGACAGTTATTGGCTTGTTAATTTTCTTCTTTGGCGGTGCATACAATGCTTTAGGAACCTTAATTATATTTACAG
Organism: Polaribacter sp.; assembly: GCA_047616665.1. Taxonomy (GTDB): domain Bacteria; phylum Bacteroidota; class Bacteroidia; order Flavobacteriales; family Flavobacteriaceae; genus Polaribacter. The sequence goes on along the minus strand of JBLHGY010000016.1, from coordinate 13,370 downwards.
CAGTTATGTTATGGGTGTATCGATTTGTCCTAAGAAAAGCGGCTAATTACTTTCAAAAAAATACGTTGGTTTCTTTAGAAAATTGGTATGAAAGACAATTGAAAAAAGCACTTTCTGGATGGAGACCTTATGTCTTAGTTATTGGAACCTTTATGCTGCTATTTGCTGCTTTTGCTGGTTTTGGTTGGTCTTTAGGAGAACAAAGAACTAAAGTTGAATTTTTCCCAGACAACAAGCCCAATCAGATTATTGTGTATATCGAGTATCCTGAAGGAACCGATATTGAAAAAACAAATGAGATTACAGAAGAAATTGAGCAAAAGGTTTACAGTGTTTTAAATCAAGACATGTATACCAATGGAGATTACAACTACATGGTAGAAAGTATTATTTCTCAAGTGGGTGAAGGTGCCGGGAATCCGCAAACAGATGGGGGTTCTTCTGCAGAAATGCCACACAAAGGAAAAATTACCGCTTCTATGCGAGAGTATAAATACAGAGAAGGTGAAGACAGTGAAATTTTAAGACAAAAAGTACAAGCTGCTTTGGTAGGTATTTATCCAGGAGTTTTAATTTCAGTTGAAAAAGATGCAAATGGCCCACCAGCAGGTGCACCTATTAATATTGAATTGAATGGCGAAAATTACGAAGAATTAATTCTTACTGCAGAAAGAATGCGCGATTATTTAAATACGCAAAGTATTTCTGGTATTGATGAATTAAAGATTGATGTAAACAAATCGAAGCCAGGAATGCAAGTTTTGGTAGATCGCAAAAAAGCAGGAGAATTAGGAGTTTCTACAGGCCAAGTTGGGCAACAATTAAGAAGTGCTATTTTTGGAAACAAAGCTGGTATTTATAAAAAAGATGGAGAAGACTATGATATATACGTCCGTTTTAACAAAGAAGACCGCTATAACAAAAGTGCTGTTTTTAATCAAAAAATTACATTTAGAGACCCTGCATCTGGTAAAATTAAAGAAATACCAGTTTCTGCCGTCGCTAGGCAAACCAATAGTTCTGGTTTTAGTGCTATAAAACATAAAGATGTAAAAAGGGTAGTAACTATATATTCTGCGCTATCTCCAGGAGAGACAGATGCGGGAGCTGTAGTAGAAATAATTCAAAATTCTATGAAGAGTTTTAGTAATTTACCTGAAGGAATTAAAATAGATTATACCGGGCAAATTGAAGAGCAAAATAAACAAATGACGTTTTTAGTTGGCGCTTTTATTACAGGTTTACTTTTAATTTTCTTTATTTTAATTTTCCAATTTAATTCGGTCTCTAAACCAGGAATTATCATGTTGGCCATCTTTTTAAGTTTTATTGGCGTGTTTGGTGGTTTGGTGCTTTCAGGTGCACCATTTGTAATTATGATGACCATGGTGGGTATTATCTCTTTAGCGGGAATTGTTGTAAACAATGGTGTAGTACTCTTAGATTATACAGAGCTATTAATACAAAGAAGGAAAATACAAGATGGTGTTTCTGAAGAAGATTATCTACCCTTAACTAGTCTGTATGAGACCGTTGTAAAAGCTGGTAAGGCACGTTTAAGACCTGTTTTATTAACTGCAATTACTACTATTTTAGGATTAATACCTTTGGCAATTGGTCTAAATATTAACTTTTTTACCTTGTTTAGCGAGTTTGATGCAAATATTTATATGGGTGGTGATAACGTTGTTTTCTGGGGACCTTTAGCAAAAACTGTTATTTATGGTTTGCTCATTGCAACCTTCTTAACCTTAGTAGTGGTACCCATTTTATTCTTTTTAATTACAAAGTTTAAAATGAGAATAAAAGGACTGTTAAAAGAAGAGACTCCAAGTATTCAATTAGAGAATTAAAGAGTACACTAATTTATATTTAAAAGAGGATGAAATCATTTCGAATTCATCCTCTTTTTGTATTTTCGAGCCAATGTTTGAAAAAAAGAAAAAATCTTTTACTGTTGATGAAATTAAGCGAAAGCTAGAAAATTATTGCGTCTACCAGGACAGGTGCCATAAAGAAGTAGAGCAAAAAATGCGAGAATACCAGGTAATACCAGAGGCTAGAGAATTGATTCTTTTAAGTCTAATGAAAGATAATTTTTTAAATGAAGAACGCTTTGCTAAAAGTTATGCAAGGGGTAAATTCAGAATTAAAAGCTGGGGGAAACAACGTATTGTTAGAGAGTTAAAGTTTCGAGATATTTCTGCATACAATTTAAAAACAGCTTTAAAAGAAATTGATGAAACTGAATATATTGCAACCATTTACAGAATTACAGAAAAGAGAAACGAAGTAATTTCTGAACCAAACATTTATAAAAGAAAGAAGAAACTAATTGACTTCTTAATGCGAAAAGGCTTTGAAAGTAATTTAATTTACAAGGTTGTAAATGAAGTAGTTTCTTAATACCTCTTTAAGAAAACAGCATCGTTCTTCTTTTTAATATCAATTACTGCTTGAATATCGTCATTTGGGATCGCTACAGAAAGCACATATTGCTTAATTTTCCAAGAATCTTCTTTCTTTTCTAACACACCAGAACCTCTACAAGTGCCCATCCAAGTATCTATAAGCTCATCAAACCAAACTACCTCTGCCGACTCACTCATGTATATATTACGTTCTAGAGTTGTAAAAGACCATGCTTTTCCTTTATCAAAATAAGGCTTACTAAAATTGGCAAACTGTTCTTTCGTCCAAATTTCTTCTGCTGCAGTTCCTATATAAACAGTAGTACTATCCAATACGCCAAAATACTCCTTAAAATTTGCATCTGAAGCCGCTTTATGCCAAGTATCTAAAAGTGTATTCACTTCTTTTCTGATTGCATTTTTATCTGTTTTAACCACATTAGAAGTTACACAAGCACAGAATAAAAAGATACTTACACCTAAAATTATTCCTTTTTTCATACCTATTGTTTGTTTTTTTCTAAACCTTTAAAGAGTCTTTTCTTCTTTAAAAGTCTTTTCTCGGGTTTTTGCTTTATAGCTGTTTTAGGCTTTGTAAATTTTATAGATTTTAAAAGGCTCCCCTCTTTTACTTCTTTTATCTGATTTATTGGTTTGTTAAAAAACGAATCCATTTTTGTGGTGTCTAGACCAATAAATGTAACATTTATATCAATTTCATTTTCAAATCTAATTTTTGCCAAAATAGTATTTATCTTGGTGTTTATGTTTGAAAAAGCAGCCATGGTTTTGTCTACCTGAGTATTTACTTCTGGCGCCTTTATAGCTCCTATTCTTGTTAAATCGGCTAACCTTAATGCTTCATTGTATAAAATATTAATTCTTGCTGTTAAAGAAGGTATTTTAAATTTTTCTGGTTTTACACTATCTTTTAATCGCTTAATTAAATCTTTTAACTCTATAGCATTGCTTAACGCCTCATTAGGTGTAATTTTTCTAAACTTTACAAAAAAAGAATCGATGTCTTGTAGCTCATTCCAATCTTTTACCTCTTTTAAGTGCGTAGATAAAATATTTTCTGTCGCAGTATGCATTTCTGCAATACTCATTAATGGTTTGGGTTTTTTTTCTGCATTCTTCCCTTCATTATTCTGGCAAGAAAATGTAAAAACAAGTAGTACTAAAAGATATATATATTTCACAACTCTGTTTAAAACTCAAAAATACACAAATTAATAGCAAACCATTCTCTTTTAAGAAAACCATAACAAAAAATATAAAATTCTAATTAAAACTTACATTCAATTAAATTACTTCTTCATAAGCACCAATTAATACTCTAAAACACCCCTGTAAGTTATAGAAAATTACACGTCTAATTTATCAAATTCAGTATCTTATATTTATGAAAAAAATTATAGAAAAAAGTTTAAAAACAGCAATATCATACTCAGGTTATAGAAGTTTAGTTCATAATTTATTAACTGAAGGAAAATCTACCGGTCCGGAGCAATCTGACGATTTAACCAATTATAGCATGTTAAATGATAGAAGAATGAAACGATTAGATAAAACCATTAAAATTTCTGAAGAAACGATTCAGGAGTTTCAAAAAGTAAAACAACCACAAACTTGGTTAGTGCTTACAGAAGGTTGGTGCGGAGATGCCGCACAAAGTTTACCTATTCTTAATAAAATAGCATCCGATACCGCTAACATTGATTTGAAAATAGTTTTAAGAGATGAGAATTTAGACCTAATGGATTTATTTTTAACCAATGGAGGCAGAAGCATTCCGAAGTTAATTGCGTTAGATAAAGATAATAATGTGTTAGATTTTTGGGGTCCAAGACCAACTATAGCTACAAAAATGGTGGCAGATTATAAAGAAAAAAACGGTGCATTAGACCCACAGTTTAAACAAGATTTACAGGTTTGGTACAACAAAGACAAAGGCAAAAGTGTACAAGAAGATTTTGTAAATTTAGTTGCAAAGCTTTCTGCACAAGAAAACTAGTCTTTTTAAAATTCATAAAAAACCGCAAACTGATTTTCTGTTTGCGGTTTTTCTTTTAGTTACCTTTGTACTTTAAATATAAAACGATGTTTGTAGATTTTGAAGAAATACCTGAAGATGCCAAAGTATGGGTGTACCCTTCTAGTAGAAAGTTTTATCCTAATGAAATTGAAGTAATAGAAGAAAAAATAAAAAAATTTACAGAAAGCTGGAAATCAGATGACACCTCTTTTAAAGCCTCTTATAAATTTCTACACAATAGATTTATTATCTTAACTGCAGATGATATAGCTACAGAATTATCTAATGCAGATATTGATGCCTCTGTTTCTTTTATTTTAAATTTACAAGAAACGTACGAAGTAGCCCTTTTAGATCGAATGAATGTTTGTTTTAAACAAGGAGAACACGTGCAGTATAAAGATCTAAAAGACTTTAAAAAGTTACTTAAAAATAAGGCTTTAACAGGTAAATCTGTTATTTTTGATAATCTGGTGAACACAAAACAAGATTTTGATAGTTTTTGGGAAATAACGATTGAAGAAAGTTGGTATAATCGGTTTTTAAAATAACGGTAAGCAGAAACAGATGAAATACGATTTTATTATTGCGGGTGCAGGTTGTGCAGGTTTAAGTTTACTGTACAGAATATTACAAGAACCTACATTGCAAAATAAATCTGTTTTAATTATTGATAAAGACACCAAGAGCAGTAACGATAGAACTTGGTGCTTTTGGGAAAAAAATCCAGGATTATTCGAGTCTATTGTGCATGCAAAATGGAATACCTTAGCATTTCTCTCTACAGATTTTGAAGAAAAGCTAGATTTAGGTTCTTATACCTACAAAATGATTCAAGGAATAGATTTCTATAACTTTGTACTTAATTTTTCCAAGAAATTTAGCAATGTAACTTTTTTACAAGAGCGTATTGTTGCCATCACTTCCAAAGAAAATTCTGCTGTTGTAAAAACTGGAGAGAACTCTTATTTAGGTGCTTTTGTTTTTAACTCTACGGGGCTATTCAACCCAGAAATAACAAAAGAAAATTCACTTTTGCAACATTTTAAAGGCTGGGTAATTAAAACAGAAACTCCTTTTTTTAATCCTGAAGTAGGCCGTTTAATGGATTTTAGAGTATCCCAAGATAGTGGTGCTACTTTTATGTACGTATTACCAACCTCTGCAACAGAAGCATTAATAGAATATACTCTTTTTACAACGACTGTCTTAGAAAAAGAAACGTACAACACCGCTTTAAAAAAGTACATTAAAGAAGAATTAAAAATTGAGAATTACAGCATTGCTCACGAAGAATTTGGAGTAATACCAATGTCTTTAGCTAAGTTTGAGAAGAATCCAGATAAGAATATTATAAATATTGGCACCGCTGGTGGCTTTACAAAAGCAAGCAGTGGTTATACATTTCAATTTATTCAAAAAGATGTTTCTGAAATTGTAGCAAATTTAAAATTAGGAAATAATTTAAATAGAGATACCTCTTTTGAAAACAAATTATACAATTGGTATGACCGAACTCTAATTGATGTTTTGTTATCAAATAAACTAACCGGAAAGGCTATTTTTACAAAAATTTTTCAGAAAAATTCACCAGAAAAAATCTTAGCTTTCTTAGGAAATGAAAGCACTCTTTTAGAAGATCTTACTATTATGACAAGTTTGCCCTTAAAACCCTTCTTATCCTCGGGAATAAAACAACTTTTAAAGAAAAATTAAATTTATTGAAACACTTTCAACATTTTAAAACGACTCTTTCTGGAATAACACCTCCAGAAAAATTTACATTCCCGTTTTATTATGAACCCCATCTTCTAGCAAAAATTGCAACTACAGAAGTACAGTCCTATTTAGAAAATCAGACAGATTTTGAACATAATTTTGGCTTAGATATTAATAATAATGCGCTTGCCATTGGCAAAATGTTTGGTGTTTTAGTAGTGAAAAATAAACAAAATAAAATTGGCTATTTAACTGCTTTCTCTGGTAAATTGGCAGATAAAAGTTTGCCGGAAAAATTTGTCCCACCTGTTTTTAACATGAGAACATCTGGTAGTTTTTACATCAAAGGAGAGTTAGAGATTGATGCAATGAATGCGCAATTGGGTGTTTTAAAAAAAGATAAAAAATATTTAGAGTTAAAAAAAATAATTGCAGAAAATACGGCAATCATTCAAACCGATTTGTCTTTTCAACGCAACAGAATGAAGCGTGCTAAAAGCGATAGAAAATCACAGAAAAAGAAAGCAATTACTCTTTTAAATGACTTAGAGTTTAAAGAACTAACTAAAAAATTAACCCAAGAAAGTTATAATAATCAGTTTTTTATAAAAGAACTGCAAGAATATTACCAAGCTAAAATTGAAAAAATTAATTTAGAATTTAAAGTTTTTGAAGACAAAATTATAGCGCTTAAAAAAGAACGTAAAGAAAAATCAAATTATTTACAGCAGACTTTATTTAGTAAATATGCCTTTTTAAATCAGCAAAAAGAATTGAAAAATTTGCTTACTATTTTTAATAATCCTACCGTAAAACCACCTGCAGGTTCTGGCGAATGTGCTGCACCTAAACTTTTACAATATGCTTTTGCCAATAACTTAACACCCATTACAATGGCAGAATTTTGGTGGGGAAGTGCACCAAATGCAGCTGTTAGACAGCATAAAAACTATTACCCTGCTTGCCAAGGAAGATGTAAACCTATTTTAACACACATGTTAGCTCACACAGAAATGGATGCTAATTTGTTGTTAGAAAATTTATCTGAAAAACAAGATTTAGAAATTATTTATGAAGATGATGCTTTAATAGTTGTTCACAAACCTGCAGAGTTTTTATCGGTTCCTGGTAAAGATATTAAAGACTCTGTTTATACTAGAATTAAAGAGAAGTACCCAAGTGCAACTGGGCCTTTAATTGTGCACAGACTAGACATGTCTACTTCGGGTGTTTTGTTACTTACCAAGACAAAAGAAGCAAATAAAGCACTACAGAGTCAGTTTATAAATAGAACTATTAAAAAACGTTATATTGCTCTTTTAGACGGAAACTTATCTAAGAACAGCGGAAAAATAACCTTACCATTGCGTGTAGATTTAAATGACAGACCTAAGCAATTAGTTGACTTCACCTATGGAAAACCTGCAGAAACAGATTGGAAAATCATTAACAAAGAAAACGGAAAAACACGTGTACACTTTTATCCAATTACAGGAAGAACACACCAATTAAGAATGCATGCTGCTCATAAAAACGGATTGAATACTCCTATTATTGGTGATGATTTGTATGGTAAAAAAGAAAAGAGATTGCATTTACATGCAGAGTTTATAGAGTTTCTGCACCCCACAACTCTTAAAAAAATGAGTTTTACGGTGGCTCCTAAGTTTTAAGAGCTAGCTTATTTACTAACATTCATGCTTAAAACATACAACTAACTTTAAACGAAAACTTGCAAACAACTAAACTAAGTACCAACAGTATATTACCTCTTACCTGCTCTAGATCTGGAACCTGTTGTTTTGGAAAAGATGTAATGCTAAATCCTTGGGAACTGCTAAATTTCAGTAAAGAAAAAAAAATTGCTCCTGGAGAATTTAAAAAGTTATATACTGAACTTGGTGGTATTCGCTTGCTCTTTAACGGAAATCTAGATAAAAAAGGACAGAAAGCGTGCAGTCAATATATAGATAATGCTGGTTGTAGTGTCCATAAAGGCCGACCATTGGCATGTCGTTTGTACCCGTTGGGTAGACAAATACAATTTGATAAAGCACATTATATTTACGAAGGTGCCACCTTTCCTTGTTTAACAGATTGTGCTGAAGTTTTAGACTTACCTAAACTTAGTGTAGGAGAATATTTAAAAGGACAAGAAGCAGGTCCATTCGAAAAGGCACAAGATGCCTATCTAATAGTAATGCAAAACATTGCAGACATTGCATTTGAGTTACTTTTAGAATCTGAATTAACTGAATCCGGAGACACAAAAACACTAAATGCATGGAGGGTTTTAGGAACCGATTTTCCGGAAGTGTTAGTAGAAAAAATAGGCAATGATTGGTTAGACAGCTTAATGATACCTGACATTACAGAAGATACTGAAAACCCAGTTACTTTTGCTGAAAAACACAATAACTTACTACTCTTAAAAGCACAAGAACAATTTGGAAGCTTACAAACACTTCAAGAACTTCACGAAGCTGCCGTTTTAATGATTGGTGTTGCTTTGTACTTAGCTAAAGGCTTAGGAGCAGATGCAAAAGAGATTTCTGAACATTGGATAGAAATAGCTAAAAATCATGGCGCTAAGGAGTAATTAGTTTTTAGTTTTTAGTTTTTAACACGAATGTTATTCAGAAATGAGCGCAGTAAAAAAGATTAACAAAATAAAAAAATCGCTGCAAAATAGTCTCTATTATTGTAAACTATCTTCCTTTAAATTATTAATAAAACCTTCTACAGAAAGGGCATTATCCACAGAAAAAATACCAATTTTTGTTCTTCTTAAAGCAGATAAGTGTCCTCCAGAGTTTAATGCTTTCCCGTAATCAAATGCAATAGACCGAATGTAGGTTCCTTTGCTACAAATAATTCTAAACCCTACTTCTGGTAAATTTATTTTTGTAATTTCAAACGAAGAAACCGTTACTGTTCTCTCATTAATTTCTGTAGTTTCCCCTTTTCTTGCCAATTCGTACAAACGTTTTCCATCTTTTTTAATAGCAGAAAAAATAGGTGGTTTTTGCTGAATTTCGCCCACAAACTGTTTGGTAGTTTCGTGTAATAATTCTTCAGTAATATGTGCAGTTGGAAAGGTGTTATTAATTTCAGTTTCTAAATCATAACTTGGTGTAGTTCCTCCAAGTGTAAAAGTGCCCGTATATTCTTTAACTTGCCCTTGATACGTGTCTATTTGCTTTGTTTGCTTCCCTGTGCAAATAATCAGTAAACCTGTGGCTAGCGGATCTAAAGTACCTGCATGACCCACTTTAATTTTTTTAATATTGAAACGCTGTCTAATTTCCCAACGTAATTTGTTTACTACTTGAAAAGAGGTCCATGTAAGTGGTTTATCAATCAATAGAACTTGACCATTTTTATAAGCTTCTTCCGTCATGTTTTCTTAATTTAAAAGGGCATATCCAATTGCAATACTTCCTACAATTGCGCAGTATATTGAAAAGTAAGAAAGTTTGCTTTTCTTTACTAAAGAAATCATCCATTTACAAGCTACCAAACCAGCTAAGAAAGCAGCTATAAACCCTGCTGCAATTGGCATTATTTCTGAGGATTCAAAATTTAAATCTCCACTTAAAAGGTCTTTTCCAATCTTCCCAAAAATTAATGGAACTACCATTAAAAATGAAAATTTTGCAGCTCTTGTTCTGTCAACTCCCAATAAAACCGATGTAGAAATGGTTGCGCCAGATCTAGAAATTCCTGGCAACATTGCTATTGCTTGAGAAATACCAATGAGTACAGCATTCCAAAATGAGACTTCTTTTTTTGTGTTTTTTGCTTTGTCTGCTAATAGTAATAACAGTGCGGTTAGTAATAACATGCACCCCACTAAAAGTATTTTACCTCCAAAAAAAGACGCTAATTCTTCCTCGAAAAGCAAACCTACAACTACTGCGGGCAGCATTGAAATAATAATTTTTAATGAAAACTTAAATTCATCGTTCCATTTAAACTGCAACAATCCTTTAAAAATTTCTAAAATTTCTTTTCTAAAAATCACAATAGTGCTTAATGCAGTGGCAAAATGAAGAACTACTGTAAAGGTTAAACTTTCTTCGGGTACAGAAGTATCGCCTAGAATTACTTTTGCTAACTCTAAATGACCGCTAGAGGATACCGGTAAAAATTCTGTTAAACCTTGAATTACTCCAAGAATTATAGCTTCTAAAATATTCATTCTTATTTATTAGGGTTTACTAAAATTGCATAAATCTCAATTCCTAAACCAATAATTACCAACGTTGGTGCTAAACGAATGCGCTGCCAGTTGTAAATATCTTCATTAAAAATAGCTGGGTTGTCGCTTCCGCCACCAGACATGAAAATAAAGCCTACTGCTATAAAAATAATTCCTACCACCATAAAGGTGTAATTTTTCTTTCCAAAAATAAATGCAGGTTTCTGAATTTTTTCTTCTTTCATATGTTAATAATAAAGTTCTTCTGTTTGTAGATTTAAAAAACGTTGCGTCGCAAAGAAGGTGCTTAACCAAGTAATTATAAAAGCAGCAGCCAAAACACCACCACTTAAATAACTTAGAGAAATATAGTCTTTTAAGAACCCTAAACTTGGTGCAAATTTATCTAAATAATAAATAACCACACCCAAACCTATCAAAGCTAAAAATGCGCCTATAAGGCCTAATTTTATACCTTGCCAAATAAAAGGTCTTCTAATAAAACCTTTTGTAGCACCTACCATTTGCATGGTTTTAATGTTAAATCTTTTAGAATATATTGTTAATCTAATAGCGCCATTAATTAAGATGATGGCTACCAAACCAAAAAATCCGCTTAAGACTAAAAGCCAGAAACTAATTCTTTGAATATTATTTGTAAGTAGGTTTATTAAAAGTTTATCGTAAGAAACGTCTGCGACAAATGCATTTTTAAGAAAACGAGTTTCTATTTCTTGCATTTTTTCTGGAGTTATAAAATCTGGTTTCAAGAAAATATCTATTTCATTTTTTAACGGATTATCTCCTAAAAAAGTTAAAAAATCTTCGCCTATTTCTTTGCTAAATTTTTTAGCTGCTTGTTTTTTAGAGGTGTAAATACTTCTTTTTGTGAATTCTTCTTGAGCAATAAAAGCTTTAAAACTATTTATTTGTTTGTTACTTATTTTATCTTTTAAGTATAAGGTAATGACTACTTTTTCTTTTACTCTATTCGCAACTGCAGTAGATTTTAAAAGTACCAAACCTAAAACACCCACCATAAAAAGCACCAAAGCAATACTAATTACAACAGATATGTAAGAAGATGCTAAGCGTCTTTTTTGATAAGATTCGTATTTTGGAGGCATTTATAATAGCTTTAAAACGTTGGCAAGATAATAATTAGTACGCAGTTGGCAGTGCCTGTTATGAGTATTTTAACTTATTCTATTTCTTGGCACAATTCAATTAAAACACCGTTTGTAGTTTTTGGATGTAAAAAAGCTACTAATTTATTATCTGCGCCTTTTTTAGGTGTCTCATTTAAAACAATAAAACCTGCTGTTTTAAGTCTTTTTATTTCTGCTTTTATATCTAGAACTGCAAATGCAATATGGTGCACTCCTTCGCCTTTCTTTTCTATAAATTTTGCAATTGGACTCTCTGCATTTGTAGCTTGCAATAATTCTATCTTATTGGGCCCGCTTTTAAAAAAAGAAGTTTTTACACCCTCAGATGCAACTTCTTCTTCCTTGTAATGTTCTTTACCAAAGAGTGATGCAAACAACTTATTTGACACCTCAAGGTCTTTTACAGCGATACCTATGTGTTCTATTTTTTCCATTCTATTAAGTATTACTTTGCAATAATAGTGATATTATCTAATTCATAGGTTCCATCAAAATCTTCATTTCCATTTCCTACATATTTAAAGGCAATATAAGCAGTTCCTGAATAAGAAGATAAATTTATAAATGTTGAAAATTTAAAATTATTAAAATCGTCATTATTAGCCGCTATTCTTGCTGGCAAAGCAACCCAATTTGCATTGGTAATATTTGCTACTGTACCGTTCCAGTTTTCAGAAATTAACACCTCTAAAATACTTCCGTCTGCAAAAGAGGTAGACGTTTCAAAAGATAAGTATTCCTCTCCTGTAGTTTCTAAATTGATGCCTTTGGTAATTAACCAAGTAATTGTACTTTCATCACCAGATCTAAAAGAACCCATTCTTGTGGCCTTACTTAAAGAGTTCGCATCATCATAAGCCCTCCATTTTTTAGAACCTGCTTCACTATAATTAGTCCAGTCTAATATATTTATCTCACCAGAAGTTGCTTCAAAGTCTTCATTTAAAAGTATTGTTGAAAAATCTGCAATCGCTAAAGGAGTGCATCTTGTATTCTTCATGTCTAAATCATCTAAAGTATTTAAGACTAAAACCGTAAAATCTCCTCTAAAATCTCTGGAGACAACTGCATTAATACTTCCACCACCCTCTGGTAGAGCATTATTTGCAAAACTTGCAAAAGAACTTGTTTCTAAAAAAGTAGTTACAATGCTAGGGCCCTCGCAGGTTTCAATTTGCCGTTTTGTATCAAAATCTTCTGAAGGGTCTACGAATGCTTTGCCTGCTAAATTTGTTGAGAAATTAGCATTTTCTATGCGCACAAAAGTTCCGATATTTGCAGTATTATCCAAGCCACCAAGAGTTACCGTTTTAGGAACAATTACTTCTGTAGTTGGCGCCCTAAAGATATAATTTTCAATCTGATTTTGAGTGATACTTTCTATTTCTGTAATGTCTGTTAATTTTATTTTACCACCAATAGAAATTACACCATCTCCCGAATTTGTCTCTCCTATATAAAGATTTTTAAGTCTAATATATACTTCACGTCCGAAATTGAATTTATTATAACTATTGGTTAAGTTAAGTACTACTTTAATTCCTGCTGTTGGGTTTTCGGGTGCATCTTGTATGTAAAATTCTCTAAAATAATTTCCTTTGGCGTCCGAAGAAATCACATACCCTTTTACAACAATATTTGAAACTATTTTTACCGGATCTGTACCAGAAATATACAAATTTTTTAAATCTTTTATCGATTTTAGTTCTAACTGATTGTTTTGAATACTGTCTAATATTGCTTCTAATTTTAGGTTTTCTTCTACCCCTAAATTTTGTGGCACTGTATAATCATTATCCTTTACACAGGCTGTGAAAAAGAGACTGGTAGCA
>JBLHGY010000015.1:0-20990 GCA_047616665.1 Polaribacter sp. | reverse complement strand
GGAAAATCATTATTCGCTAAAATACCTCCAACTTTTGCAGCTGCATCTATTACTACTTCAGGTTGTTCTTTTTTATAAAAATCAGTAACTGCCTGTTGATTTCTTAAATCAAGTTCACTACTAGTTCTTCCAACTAAATTAGAATACCCTTTAGATTCTAAGGCTCTCCAAACCGCAGCACCTACCATACCTCTATGTCCAGCAATGTATATTTTAGTTGTCTTATTCATATCTTATTTATCTTCTGCTGTTTTTACTTGTTTTCTAAGTCCGCTCGAAGAGAACCTATGATCTCTAGCGTTGTAATAGATCTCTATTCCCTTTTCTTCACAATAAGACCTTCCTGTAAAGTTCTTTTCCTTATACTCGTCGCCAATGATTCGCACATCGAGCTTAAAAGAACGTAAAATATCTTCTAAATCTTGCTCGGATACGTACGGTACAATTTCATCTACATGCTTGGATCCTTTGAGCTGAATATAACGCTCTATAATGGACTGTGATGGGCTGTTTTTCTCTGGACGATCGATCGAAGGATCTAATTGCAAGCCTACAATTAAATAATCACACTGACGTTTGGCTTCTTCTAACATCTTTACATGCCCGGCATGGAATAGATCAAAGGTTGAAAAGGTAATTCCTATTTTCATATGCTTATTTTTTATTTAACAACCAAGAAGAAGACTGAATCTTATCTCCAAGGCCATCTATTAACTGTATTCCTAATTCTTTACAAATAGGCGCTTCTGGAATAGAGTTGTTATCTTGATCCCCACCATTGGCAAAACCCAATTGATATTGGTCTCCATAAGTTTCAAAAATAGCTTCTATAGAAGCACAGACCGTTCTGTCTTTGTCTATAGAAATAATTGCGGTATCTACAGCCTTAATATTCTGCACAATGAATAAACGTTCGTCTTCTTTTTGAAATTCTTTTGATTCTTTGAGCGCACGTTGTAAATCGCTGTTAACGATTACAAACAACTCATCTGCCAAATTTTTAGCATTGTTAAAGTATTCTAAATGCCCTTTGTGTATTGGGTTAAAATATCCTGATACTATAATTGCTTTCTTTTTCATTTCTTGAATATGGCTTTTTTACAAATACATGCTTTATTTAACCTGATACAAATGGATGTTTCTCCCCTAATTGCAAAATCTCTTGGTTTCGTATGTCATGTACGATCTCAATTGAACTACGCACCTCTTCTAATCCGAAACCTTCATTTAAAAGAATTTCTTGATAGCTTTTTGTATGCAATTCTGTAAATCCTTCACTAAATTCTAACTCTTCATTATCAATACTTATAGACCTAAAAGTTCGTTGATTTTTCTCTTTCACTTCTTTTGGAAGATCTGTTTCATCAATAGATAAAAACCAGCGCACTCTTGCATTTTCAAATTCTAAATACCCTGCTGCTTTGTTCTTTTCTCGCAGGTGAACCACATTTTCTTGCACGTTCCCAAAAACCCAAGATAGCATGTCATAAAAATGGACGCCAATATTTGTTGCAATCCCTCCGGATTTACTTTCGTCTCCTTTCCAAGAGATATCATACCATTTTCCTCTTGAGGTAATATACGTTAAATCTATATCGTACTTTCCTTTTTTATTAGCAAGGTCTACTTTATTTTTAAGCTGAATAATAGCTTCATGCAGTCTTAATTGTAAAATAGTATGTATGTTTCCTTGAGATTCTTTTTCAATCGCTATTAATGCATCTATATTCCATGGGTTTAAAACAATTGGTTTTTCACAAATAGCATCTGCCCCTCTTCTTAATGCCATTCGAATATGAGAATCGTGTAAATAGTTTGGCGTGCAAATACTTACGTAATCTAAATTAATATCTTGATTTCTCTTTAATTTTTCAATGTGCCTGTCAAATCTTTCAAACTCTACAAAGAAATCTGCATTCGGAAAATAACTATCCATAACACCTACAGAGTCAAACTTATCTAAGGCTGCAATTAAGTTATTATTAGTGTCTTTTATTGCTTTTAAATGTCTTGGTGCAATATAACCTGCAGCACCTAATAATGCAAAATTTTTCATGAGTTTACAACGTTTTATCCACAATTTTACTAGAAAGATAATTCTTTACATCATAAATAATGCTAACCTCTTTCTGTAATTTTTTTAAATCTATATCTTTAAAATCTGTATGCGCAACTGCTAACACAATTCCGTCAAACTTCATATTGGGTTGGTTCTTTTGCGAAACAACACCATGCTCTGCAAAAACTTCTTTAGGGTCTGCACAAGGATCATACACGGTTACCTTAGTTCCAAAATCCTCTAATTCCTTTACAATATCTACTACCCTTGTATTTCTAACATCTGAGCAATTCTCTTTAAAAGTAATTCCGAGCACTAAAATAGCAGCATCCTTTACAGCAACATCTTTCTTAATCATTAATTTAGTTACCTCTGCGGCCACATACGTGCCCATACTATCATTTACGCGTCTTCCTGCTAAAATAATTTCAGGATGATACCCATATTCTTTTGCTTTGTGCGCTAAATAATACGGATCTACACCAATACAATGCCCACCTACCAAGCCTGGCTTAAAAGGTAAAAAATTCCATTTTGTACCCGCTGCTGCTAATACCTCGTGGGTATTAATACCCATAAGATTAAATATTTTTGCCAATTCATTTACAAAAGCAATATTGATGTCTCTTTGAGAATTTTCAATTACTTTGGCAGCTTCTGCAACCTTTATAGAAGGCGCTAAATAAGTACCTGCAGTTACTACAGATGCATACAAAGCATCTACTTTTCTAGCAATTTCTGGAGTTGAACCTGAAGTAATTTTTAAAATCTTATCAATCGTATTTATTTTGTCACCCGGATTAATCCGTTCTGGAGAATATCCTGCAAAAAAATCTCGATTAAACACAAGGCCTGATTCTTTTTCTAAAACAGGAATACAATCTTCTTCGGTTGCTCCCGGATACACTGTAGATTCATAAATAACAACATCTCCTTTTTTTAATACATTTGCCACCGTTTTACTGGCTGCAAGCAAGGGTATTAAAACAGGTGTATTGTTTTTATCTACCGGAGTAGGCATCGTAATTATGTAATAATTACAGTCTTTTATATCTTGGATGTCTGTAGTACAAAATAAGCCCTTCTCATTCTTAGAAGCCCCGACTAACACAGCTTTTAAAGCATCATATGCAACTTCTAACGTACTGTCTTTACCAGCCATTAATTCGTTTACACGTTGTTGGTTGATATCAAAACCTACCACATCATATTTTGTTGCGAACAGCCTTGCTAGTGGCAAGCCAACATACCCTAAACCTATCACAGCAATTTTTATCTCTTTCATGTTTCTATATTTCTAGCAACTAACGCTTTTAAATTGGATTAAAAATGATACATCTAAAAAACGAGTCTAATCTATTTTTAATACCGCACAATCAAGAACTAGCCTCTCTCTCATTTTTAGCTTTAAACCTAAAAAAATAAAGTCAAAGCAAAGTTAAAGATTTCTTCGCTATTAACCATACATTTTAATCTCCATATCGTTACACAAACGAAAGCAGCTGCATAAATAATCCAGCAGCACACACAATATCTAATTTAGAAGTAAGCAAACTGATGCAAACGCAACACCAACTTCCTAAAAACGTAAAAGTGATTGAAAAATTGCAAAAACTAATTCAAAACAAATAACCCTGCCGAAATTCGACAGGGTTTCAATTGATGCTGGTAATGAGGGATTACAGATCCCTAGTTTACCTCATTTTAAAATAGCAAAAGCCAACTAGCTACGCTAGTTCCTTTTTTTATTCAAGACTTTACACAAATAAATTTGCGACAGTCTTGAATAAAAAAAAGTCTTACATTTCTGTAAGACTTTTGCTCTCATCTTTGGACAATGAGGGATTGCAGATCCCCTATTGAAACCGCTACTGCAAATACAATCCTTACGAGCTGCGCTCGTAGCGTATTTTTTGTTTTAAAAAAATGATGAAGCGAGCTTCTCATTTTCTTTAAAACAAAAAATCCTGATGAAAAATTCATCAGGATTGTGATTGATGTGGGCAATGAGGGATTCGAACCCCCGACCCTCTCGGTGTAAACGAGATGCTCTGAACCAACTGAGCTAATTGCCCTTAGCGGTTGCAAATATAGTACGGATTTTCAATTAACCAAACAAAAATCGAACTTTTATTTAAATAATTTCTGCAACCACAAATGTACTGCCACCCACATAAATTATATCTTCCTGATTTGCATTTAGTAACGCACTTTTTAAGGCTAATTTTACAGAAGAATATTTTTTACCAAGCAAGTTAAATTTCTTTGCATTTGCTTCTAAAACGGCCTCCGAAAGCCCTCTTGATATCGCAGGCTTGCAAAAATAGTAGTCTGCACTGCTTGGAAAAAGAGGTAGCACAGTTTCCAACTTCTTATCTGCAACAACACCCAATACAATGTGTAATTTTTTAAATGGTTGTTTTTTAAGTTGCTTTAAAACAATTGCCAATCCTTCTTTGTTATGAGCCGTATCACAAATTACTTTTGGATGTTCCTGTAAAACCTGCCAGCGTCCTTTTAAATTTGTATTTTTCACGACGTTCAGCAATCCATTTGTAATATTTTCTTTAGATACTTGATATCCTTTCAATATTTTAATTGCAGCTACTGCAGTTTTCGAGTTTTGTATTTGATAATCGCCAACCAAGTCAGATATATAAGTTTCTGACACGTCTGAAGCAAAATAAATTGGCGCACCCTCCTCAGCTGCCTTTGCAATAAAAACACTCTTGACAGCAGCTTGCTCCTCTCCTATAACAACGGGAATGTTCTTTTTGATAATCCCCGCTTTTTCAAATGCTATTTCTGGTAAAGTTTCTCCTAAAAACTGTGTGTGATCTAATCCTATATTCGTAATAACAGCAACTTCTGGTGTAATACTATTTGTAGAATCTAACCTACCTCCTAAGCCAACTTCAATAATTGCAATGTCTACTTTTTCTGAAGCAAAATAATCAAAGGCCAAACCAACTGTCATTTCAAAAAAAGACATCTTTTGTTGTTCTAAAAAATCTTTATTCCCATTTATAAATTCCGTTACTTTTTCCTCTGAAATTTCTACACCATTTATTCGAATTCTTTCTGTAAAATTTTTTAAATGTGGAGATGTATACAAACCAACCTTATACCCTGCTTCCTGCAAAATAGAAGCCAACATGTGACTGGTAGATCCTTTTCCGTTGGTACCCGCAACATGAATAGACTTGAACTTCTGCTCCGGGAAACCCAACTCCTTAGACAGCGCTAAAATGTTGGTTAAATCTTTTTTAAAAGCAATGCTACCGTCATTTTGGTACATTGGCAATTGCACAAACATCCAATCTAAGATTTCTTTATAAGTCATAAAATATTAAATAAATGTTGTTTGTAGCTCCTTAAAGAGAACAATACTAGAAGTGTAAAAATACAAGATTATTTAGACAAAGAAAACTTATAGATAATAGTTCCTGTTTGAATTTTCGGTGCTGCTCCATCTGAATTCCAAATGGTACTTAATGCAGCTTCTTTTGCAGGTTTTAACAAACAAGGTGCAGTGTTTGTGCTTCCTTTTACTCCTGGGATAGCACTCAGTACTTTTCCGTTCTTTGCTACAGTAATACGAACTACTACAAGACCTTCTTCTTGGCAATCTGGTTGCTTTTTAGGGGTAGATCGTACTTTTCTTCCTGCTAAATTGTAATTTCCACCAGTACCACTTCCTGTATTTCCATAATATTTGGATGAAATTGGTTCGCCCTGTTTATTTCCTTTTACACCCGCAACAGCAGCATCTCCTTTTCCTTTTGATTTTCCATCAGATGAATTTCCATTTAAAAGCTTATTTAAAGCATCTAAGCTTTCTTTGGATGGTTTTGGTCTTGGTTCTTCCTTAGAAACTTCTTTCTCAACATCTTCCACCTGCGTTGGCTTTTCTTCGGCCATTTTTCCTACTATTGGAACTTCTTTCGTAGTTTCTTCTGAAATAATTTTTTCTACCAGTGTTTCTTTTGTAACTTCTATTAACGGCGAAGCAACTGCTGGTGTTTTTACCACTTCTTTGGATGCACTTTTTTGGGGTTTTAATACCGATACTCCAGAACCCACATTCATATCTCCAAAATTGATAGCAACACCATACTCTTCTGGCGGATCTAAATATTGCATTCCAAAATTAAAAACCCCAAGAATAAATAAGATCAAAATTACAGCAGTTATTATAGCTGACTTGCGTTTATGTTGGGTATCTAAAACAGGCATATTATTTACCTTTTACGGCTAAAATCATTTTTAATTTGTTTCTATTTGCAATATCAATAACCTTCATTATATTCCGATAAGGCACCTCTTTATCTCCACGAATTATAATTGTTTTTTGCTTATCTGTACCTATTTTTTTTAAAATCTCACTTTCTAAATTTGTAGCACTTACCTTCGTTTTATCAATATAAAAAAGTGACTTATCTGTAATTGAAACTGCAATAGAGCTACTATTTTCTGTTTTCCCACCAGCTTTTGGTAGCAAAACATCAATCGCACTTACGGTTACTAAAGTAGATGTAAGCATAAAAAATATTAATAATAAGAAAACAATATCTGTCATTGAAGACATATTGAAAGTAGGATTTATTTTATTTCTTCCGCGTAAATTCATACTAAACTGGTTCGTTTAACAAGTCTAAAAAATCTACAGACGTTGCTTCCATTTGATACACTACTTTATCTGTTCTTACCACTAAATGATTATAAGTTATATAGGCAATAATACCAACAATTAGACCGGCTACGGTAGTTGTCATAGCTGTATACAAACCATCTGAAAGCATCTTAATATCTATTTGACCCCCTGCATTTGCAATCTCATGAATGGCAATGATCATTCCAATAACAGTTCCTAAAAAACCTATCATTGGCGCTGCACCCGCAATAGTAGCTAAAACACTTACATTTTTTTCTAGTTGATACACTTCTAGCTTCCCTGCAGTTTCTATGGCTGTATTTATATCTTCTAAAGGTTTCCCTATTCTGGAGATTCCTTTTCTAATTAAACGTGCCGTTGGTGTATTCTTGTGCTCACAAAGTGCACGTGCTGCCTCTAACTTTCCGTTAGATACATAATCTCTAATTTGATCCATAAAATGCGCATCTACCTTAGATGCAGCTTTTATAGCAAAAAAACGTTCAAAATAAATATACAAACCAACTGTTAGTAGTGTAAAAAGAATGGCTATAATTATTTGCCCTCCTAAACCACCATCCATAATTAATTTATAAATAGACAGTGTTTTTTCTTCGGAAACTGTTTCCGCTAAAAACGCTTTATTTTCTTGAAAAAATGACAACATTTACTATTTATTTTTAAGTTCTGACTAATTAACGATAATTCTTCTCTAAAATTGCTTCTAAATATAGAGAATACATTTTTGTTCTAACAAAAAAATGTCATTCTGTACTTTTACAAAATGACATTTTTATATTTTTTTTATATTTTAATTACACAAATATTCGAATTACTACAAATGCTGCAGAACCCACTAAAAAACCAATGAATGCTAACCAAGAGATCTTTTTAAAGTACCAAAAGAAATCTATTTTTTCCATTCCCATTGCAACCACACCTGCTGCAGAACCAATAATTAACATAGATCCTCCTGTACCTGCAGAAAACGCTATAAAATGCCATAAAGGATCATCTAACCCTTCAGAAAACATTCCTAAACTAGCAGCTACTAAAGGCACATTATCAATTATAGCAGAACCAATTCCTAATAAAATGACTACTAAATCTGAAACGCCTGCTCCTGCTAATTCAGAGCCCATTAAAGGAATTCCTTGCTTTAAGCTGTCTGCAAAATTGAATAAAATTCCTAAAGATTCTAAAGCAGCAACTGCCATTAAAATTCCCAAGAAAAATAAAATACTTGGCATTTCTATCTTCGACAAAGATGCATGTACTGGACTGTGATGTGCGCCAGAAGCGTGCTCATTTGTCTGCTCTCCTGCTACCGTAGAAATAGAAAATTTAGACTTACTATAAATCTCTGCAAAAGTTGCAACCACAGCTAAAGATAACATCATACCTACATAAGGTGGTAAATGTGTTACTGTCTTAAATACCGGTACAAATAAAATGGAACCCAATCCTAAATATAACATTCTTGCACTGTGCTGGCTTTTTGGTTTTTCCACTTCATTTTCATCAAACTCAATATCTCCTTTAAAAGCTGGTAAAAATGTTGCTATAAAAGAAGGAACAAGCATACACAACAAAGAAGGTATAAACAAATAGGTAAATAACATACCAGTACTTACTTTATCACCAATCCACAACATAGTGGTCGTTACATCTCCAATAGGAGAAAAAGCACCTCCTGCATTTGCAGCAATAATTGTTAAACCTGCAAACCAAATTCTATCTTCTCTCTTTTTAACAATTTTCTGTAAAATTGAAATTAATACAATTGTTGCCGTAAGATTATCAATAATAGCAGATAAAATAAAAGCTAGTATAGAAAACATCCAAAGTAATTTCTTTTTACTTTTAAAGTTCACATATCCTTTAATCGTAGAAAATCCGTCGAAATAATCGATTATTTCAACAATAGTCATTGCTCCTAAAAGGAACACTAATATTTCTGCTGTTTTACCTAAATGATGCAACAGTGTTTCTTCTACTAAATGTAATTTATCATCATGCACCATCTCTGCAAAACCTTCTACTAGACTATGCTGACTAGAATCAAACCATTGTGTAAAATTATCTACCCCTAAAGCAACAAGTGCCCAGCAAACCGCCATCATAATTAAAGCCGGTATAAGTTTATCTAATTTTAAATTGTGTTCTAAGGTAATTGCTAAATACCCCAATACAAATACTATAATAATTATTGATTCCATATTTTATAATTTAATTTACATCAGTTGTTTAAGCGCTATTTCAAATGCAGTTGAACATATTTTAGTTTTCGAAGTACGCTGTTCAAACGTTTTTTGCAATGCTTTTTTAATAATATTAGAAGTATCATCAAAAATGGCTTTATCTACCATTGGCAAAGTAACTCTTGCTTCCATTAAATAAGCAAATACTCGGGCAATACCACAGTTTGAGATAAAGTCTGGTAATAAACTTAAATGATTATCTGTATACTCCATTATGGGTCCAAAGAAAATTTCTTTATCTGCAAAAGGAACATTTGCTCCCGGAGATATTACCTCCAAGCCCGAATCTATCATTTTTTGAACTTGATTCTTAGAAACCAATCTTGAGGCTGCCGCAGGAATAAAAATTTCTGCAGGTAAACTCCAAATTTTATTATTAATTTCTTCAAAAGAAACCATCTTTTCAGAAACCAATGTGTTGCCATTTTTCCCTAAAAACAAAGCAGTCATTTCTTCCATAGAAAATCCTTCTTCATTGATAACTCCTCCGTCTCTATCTATAATTCCTACAACTTTAGCACCTAATTGTGTAAGGTAGTATGCAGCTGCAGCGCCCACATTTCCAAATCCTTGTACGATGGCTCTTTTTCCTTCAATAGTACCACCATAAATAGCGTAATAATGTTTTACTGCCTCCGCAACACCATAACCAGTTAACATGTCTGCAACGGTATATTTTCTTGACAGATCTGGCGAAAACCGGGTATCTTCTATCACTTTAATTACGCCTAAACGCAATTGTCCAATTCTATTGATTTTATCTGCTACTGTTGGTTTAAAATGACCATTAAAAATACCTTCTTGCGGATGCCAAACACCACAATCTTCTGTAATTGGAATTACATCTTTATCAGCGTCTACATTTAAATCTCCACCAGTTCCATAATAATGTTTTAACAATGGTGTAACGGCCTTATACCAGCGCTCTAAAACTCCTCTTTTTCTTGGGTCGTTCGGATTGAAATTAATTCCGGATTTTGCACCACCAATTGCAGGTCCAGAAACGGTAAACTTCACTTCCATTGTTTTAGCTAGAGATAATACTTCATTCATATCTAAGCCTTCTCTCATTCTTGTACCACCACCAGCAGCACCGCCTCGTAAAGAATTTATTACCACCCAACCTTCTGCAACTGTTTCTTGATCTTTCCAATGAAAAACAATTTCTGGTTGTTTATTCTCGTACTTTTTTAATAATTCTTTCATCTTATTTGTTTAAAATATTTCAACTTAATTTCTATTTTTTTCATGCGAATTTTAGGACATTTTCGTTTTTAGAAAAGTTAAAGTTGATTCATTTTTTTAAATAATTAGCAATTATTAATAGCTACACTTATGACCGCAAACATAATATAAAAAACACAGTTTTTGTTACTTTTTAAATTAAAACGAAGGCAAACAAACAACCCCAGATGAATGATTTTTATGAGCACCCGTTACACTTTTTAGACAATTAATCTGATTATCAATCTTTAACACTCCTAATAAAGCAAAAATCAAGGCTTCTTTATAGTTAATTAGGGTATCTGATGCCTGCACAATCTTACTATTTGAGTGGCTTCCAATTTCCTGCATTAAAAAAGAATTAAAAACACCACCTCCGGTTATTAAGACGGAATCTGAATCTTTTATGATTTTTGATATCTGAATTGCAATATGCGCTACAAAAGTTCTTAATACTGAAGAAACATTCTCTTCAATTGCATCTATTAAGGGAAATATTTCTTGCTGCACCCATTCTAAGCCCAAAGACTTTGGTGCTTCTTTATTATAAAAAGCCAGTGTGTTTAATTTTTCTAAAAGAGATCTATTTAGTGCTCCTTCTGAAGCAATACTTCCATTTTCGTCATATTCTAAGCCTATTTTATTGGCATAATGGTTTAAAACAATATTTACCGGACAAATATCAAAAGCAATTCTCTTCCCTTCTTTCTTAAAGGACACATTAGAAAATCCGCCCAAGTTAAGACAAAAATCATATTTAGAAAACAACAATTTATCACCAATAGGAACTAAAGGAGCTCCTTGCCCGCCTAGCTTTACATCTTGTGTTCTAAAATCATGTACCACTTTTTGTTGTGTTATTTTTGCAATTTCTACCCCAGAACCAATCTGTAAAGTAATTCCTTCTTCTGGTTGATGCAGCACTGTATGACCATGAGATGCTATAAAATCTATTTCTGTGATCTTATAGTTCGAAATAAAATCAACAAGCACACTTCCTAGATGTTTACCATAAACAACATCTAAATCTAATAATGCATCTGAAGAGAGGTGCATTGCCTGCTGCAGTAACAGTTTCCATTCTGTTGTATAAGAAACTGTTTCTGCATGTATAATCTCAAAAAATGAATACTCGTTTTTTAAGAATTTTACATAGACCAAATCGATACCGTCTAGAGAAGTTCCAGACATTAAACCAATTGCGAAAATTTCATTTTTATTCATAATTGTAAAATTAACAAATGTCTTTGGAAAATAAGTTACGAAATCGATATCTTTGTCACAGAACATAACAAATATTATAAAAAAATACCATGAATTTTAGTTTAACAGAAGAACACATCATGATTCGGGATGCTGCAAGAGGTTTTGCACAAACAGAATTATTACCAGGAGTTATAGAAAGAGATAACAAACAAGAATTTCCGCAAGAATTAGTAAAAAAAATGGGAGATCTCGGTTTTATGGGAATTATGGTAGACCCAAAATACGGAGGGAGCGGAATGGACGCGATCTCTTATGTATTAATCATGGAAGAACTTTCTAAAATTGATGCTTCTGCCTCTGTTATTGTTTCTGTAAACAACTCTTTAGTATGTTACGGTCTTCAAAGCTATGGTTCTGAAACTCAAAAACAAAAATATTTAACAAAGTTAGCAACAGGCGAATTTGTGGGTGCCTTCTGCTTAAGTGAACCAGAAGCAGGTTCAGACGCTACCTCGCAAGCAACAACAGCAGAAGACAAAGGAGACCATTATCTTATTAATGGAACAAAAAACTGGATTACTAGTGGTGGTCGTGCAGACGTTTATTTGGTAATTGCACAAACAGATAGAGAAAAAGGTCATAAAGGGATTAATGCTTTTATTGTAGAAAAAGGAGCAGAAGGTTTTCATGTGGGGCCAAAAGAAGACAAATTAGGAATTCGTGGTTCGGACACACATACCTTGCAGTTTAACGACGTAAAGGTGCCAAAAGAAAACAGAATTGGTGCAAATGGATTCGGGTTTAAATTCGCCATGAAAACACTTTCTGGAGGTAGAATTGGTATTGCTGCCCAAGCTTTAGGAATTGCAGCTGGGGCGTATGAATTGGCTTTAAAATATTCTAAAGAACGAAAAGCGTTTGGTACAGAAATTTGCAATCATCAAGCAATTGCGTTTAAATTAGCAGACATGCATACAGAAATTGAAGCTGCAAGAATGCTGGTTATGAAAGCTGCCTGGGACAAAGACCAAGGTAATAATTACGACATGTCTTCTGCCATGGCAAAACTATATGCTTCTAAAGTAGCTATGGAGCACACTGTTGAAGCGGTTCAGATTCACGGAGGAAATGGTTTTGTAAAGGATTACCATGTAGAGCGCTTAATGAGAGATGCCAAAATTACACAGATTTATGAAGGAACATCTGAAATTCAGAAAATTGTAATTTCTAGAGGAATCATAAAAGGATAATGTACTCCTTATATATACTATTTTAAAATCCATCTTATTATAAGATGGATTTTTCTTTTCGGTCTATTTTTAAAAAACAAGAAACCGTGCTTACTATCTCTTATTAAATGAATCTTATTGAAGTTTACTTTGTTATAAAATGAAGCAATCTTATAGCTAAAACTATTACTTCGTCCTACTTTCTCTAAAATACATGACACTATTCGCTTAAAATAAGCATACAACTATTAGAAGACTAACATACGTGTCAAAAAACTATAAGTCTAGCTTAATATTATACAATTGCAAACCAGAAGAAGGCGCAATATTCCTTAAGAACATTCTGTCATTATCCTCTTGCAAAGAAGCTTCAACGAAATCTAGATCAAGATCACCTTTACCAACCTCAAATAAAGTCGCCATCATTAAACGTATTTGATAACGCAAAAAACCAGTGCCTTTCACCTTTAATATATAAGATGTTTCAGGAAAAAAATTTGCAGTTAAAAGATCATTCTTTACAATTTCACAAGACTCAATAGTTCTTTTAAATATTGTTTGCGCACTTGGTTTGGTACAATATTTATGAAAATAATGTTCACCCTCGAATAGTTTTGACGCTTTCACCATACTATCAATATCTAAAATCTCATCAATATTCACAATAAAGGGCGCAGCAAAAGGATGGTTCTTCTCACCAAAAGAGAAATAATAATGGTACTCTTTTATCTTAGAAACCTGTATGACGTTAAAGCTAGTTGCTACTTTTTGCACTGATACTGCTCTAAAGTCAGGAGAAAAATTAGAGTTTAAAGAATTTATAAATAAAGCTTCATCGATTTCGGTGTCTCTAAAGAGCTGCAAATAGTAAGAATTTGCAGATACCTTTGCATCTGTTCTACCCACACCAATAGTTTTAAAGAGCGCATCCTCAAAAACATAGGACAAAGATTTATCTACCATATCATGTAAAGTTTTTGCATTTGTCTGTTTTTGCCAACCAGAAAAACGAAAACCTAAGAATTCTAAACAAATTAAATAAGAAAACGAATATTTCATAGCTGCGAAAGTACAATAATTACAAATTTTTTTACAAAAGATGCATTTTTATGAATATCTCATAATTATACTACATTTTTTTACGAACCCAATATTTTACACCTTTAAAAAACAAATAAATATACTTATCTTAATTTTACCCCCTTTTTTTTAAGGGTATACCCCTAAATAATGCAATATTTAAAAAAACACCCCCTTGTTAATTTAAAATAAATATATACTTTTGCCATGTAATTATTAATCAACTCAACAATCAACAAACATTAAGAATCATGAAAAAAATTATTTTAACAGCTTTATTAGCAGTGAGTTTCATTGCAACAGCACAGGAAGAAGAAAAAGGAACGTTTACTTTAAGCGGAACCGTAGATACCTATTATTCTACAAATTTATCAACATCAGCTATTGGTACTACTGGTGTTTTAACAGATGTTCCTGCCAACGGATTTGGTCTAGGAATGGCAAATACTATTTTTTCTTACGAAAAAGGAAAAACTGGAGTTGTAGCTGATTTAGCTTTTGGCCCTAGAGCAAATGCAGCAAATGCATATACCGGAGCAATCAATCAATTATATGCATATTATAATGCTTCAGAAAAAGTAACTTTTACTTTAGGGCAGTTTAATACATTTTATGGATATGAAGTAATTTCTCCAGCAGGAAACTTTAACTACTCTGTTTCTTATTTGTTTAACGCAGGACCTTTTTCTCATACAGGTTTAAAAATTGATTATGCTGCTTCAGAAGATTTATCTTTTATGGTAGCAGTTACCAACCCTCACGGAGTTATAGCAGGAGCAAACAGCGACTCTGACAACTACCAATTAGGTTTCCAAACAGGATACAAAGGACAGTTCTTTAACCTTGCATATGGTGCAGATGGTTTTGGAGATACTGATGTTTTATACTTAGATTACACAGGGGGGTTTGACATCTCAGATTCACTGTACTTGGGTATAAATGCTGCTTACGCAAATTCAGAAGATGCAGATGCAGGTTACCAAGGTGTTGCTTTGTACTTACAAAATACATTTTCTGACACGTTCTCTTTAGGACTAAGACCAGAGTTTTTTACAACAACTTCTGGATCTGGAGATGAAAGTATATCTGCATTTACATTATCAGGAAACACTTCTTTATCAGATAGTTTAAAATTAATTACAGAATTAAGATATGATACGTCTGATGATGTAACTTTTATAGGTGGTGAAGAAAAAGTAACAGGCTTAACAATTGCTGCAGTCTACTCTTTCTAAAAAAGTCAACTAAAAAATCAACCTGCGAAGGTCAGACTTCGTAGGTTCTCAAAAACTAACTAAAATTTTATAACTATGAGTTTATTCTTAACATTATTACAAGACGCTCCAGCAACAGAAGTTGCTAAAGCCGTTGAACAAATCAATGGAGATATGGGAATGCTTTGGATGCTAATTGCAGGTATCTTAGTTTTCTTAATGCAAGCAGGTTTTACATTGGTAGAATCTGGTATGACAAGAGCAAAAAATGCGGTAAATATCGCAATGAAAAACATATTAGACATCTGTGTAGGTTCTATAACCTTCTGGTTAGTTGGTTACTCTCTAATGTATGGAGACACTTCTAACGGATGGTTCTTCTGGAGTGGTTTATTCCAAGGTGAAGGAGCAGATTTATTCTTTCAAACAATGTTTGCAGCAACTACTGCTACAATCGTTTCTGGAGCCATCGCAGGTAGAACAAAATATACAACTTATATTATCTTCTCTCTGGTTATGACAGCTGTTATATATCCAATTTCTGGTGGATGGGAATGGAATGGAGGTTGGTTAAATGATACTGCTGGTTTCATGCCCGCAGAATTTATTGACTTTGCAGGTTCTTCAATTGTACACTCTGTAGGTGGATGGGCTGCTTTAGTGGCTGCATTTATGGTAGGTCCTAGAATTGGAAAATATGTAAACGGAAAAGTTTTACCAATTCCTGGTCACAATCAAGTTTTAGCAACTTTAGGGGTATTTATCCTTTGGTTTGGTTGGTTTGGTTTTAATGGTGGATCTCAATTAGCTTGGGGTGGTGCTGACGCTATTGGTGCATCAACAGTAGTCTTAATTACAAACTTAGCAGCTGCAGCTGGTGGATTGGGTGCTTTAATTACTACTTGGATCTGGTATGGAAAACCAAACTTAGCGCAAACTTTAAATGGTTGTTTAGCAGGTTTAGTTAGTATTACTGCAGGTTGTGGAAATATGACTGCCGGTGGTGCCGTTTTAGCAGGTTTAATTGGAGGTATTATTGTAGTTTTTTCAATTGAATTTATAGAAAAGAAATTAAAAATTGATGATGCAATTGGTGCAGCTTCTGTTCATGGTGTTGCCGGTGTTTGGGGAACTTTAGTTATTGGTCTTTGGGGTGTAGATGGTGATGCTGGTATTGGTTTATTCAATGGTGGTGGCGGTGCTCAATTAGGTGCACAAGCAATTGGAGTTTTAGCATATGCTGTTTGGGCTATTGCTTTATCTTTTATAGTATTAGGTATTTTAAAAGCAACCTTAGGCTTAAGAGTTTCGAAAGAAGTAGAAATTGAAGGTTTAGATATTTCTGAACATGGTTCTATTGCTTACCCAGGTAAAAGAGTAAGAGACTTTGAAGACGACAAATAAGGAATTATTTTAAAATTCAAAAACAATAAAAATCACACAACTTAAAGGTTGTGTGATTTTGTACGTAAAAGTATTTTACGATTATATAAAGAACAATTAACTAAAACTAAATAATTATAAAATGAAGAAAATTGAAGCTGTAATAAGAAAATCTAAATACAGAGCCGTAAAAGAAGCATTGCACGAAGTAGGTGTAAATTTTTTCTCTTACTGGGATGTTACTGGATTAGGAAATGAAAAAGAAGGTCATGTCTATAGAGGTATCTCTTATAGTACAAGTGATATCCAAAGAAGGTATATATCTATTGTTGTAAATGATGATTTTGAAGAAGTTACCATTAAAGCAATTCTTAAATCCTCTAATACTGGTGAAGTTGGTGATGGTAAAATTTTTGTAAGTGATATCAAAGAAGCTTATAGAATTAGAACCGGAGAAAAAGGAGGAAAAACTTTAAATTAAAAAATTACAATACTTATTATTATGGAAGTACTAACAATAAATAACGTGTGGATGATGATCTGTACGGCACTCGTTTTCTTTATGCATTTAGGTTTTGCATTTTTAGAGATTGGTCTGACAAGACAAAAAAATACAATTAATATACTATTTAAAAATATCTTCATCATTACTGCCGGCTTACTATTATATGCTTTAGTTGGTTTTAATTTAATGTATCCAAATTGGGGAGCAAATTCTGCAGGCTATCTTGGAGATTTTATATTCGGAATTTCTGAACCTTTAAAAAACGGTGCATTAGATTTAGCATATAATGAAGGGTATACCTATTGGACAGATTTCTTGTTTCAAGGGATGTTTGCTGCAACTGCTGCCACAATAGTTTCTGGAGCTGTAGCGGAAAGAATGAAAATTTTACCTTTTATGATTTTTACAGTTTTGTATGTAGGTTTCGTATATCCAATTGCAGGTTCTTGGAAATGGGGTGGCGGATTTTTAGATCAATTAGCAACACCTTTTTATGATTTTGCAGGTTCAACATTAGTGCATTCTGTTGGAGGTTGGGCAGCATTAGTGGCTGTTTCCTTACTAGGTGCTAGAATTGGAAAATTTGAAAATGGAAAAACACAGGCAATCCCAGGACACAATATACCTATTGCCACTGCAGGTGTTTTAATTCTTTGGTTAGGTTGGTTTGGTTTTAACGGCGGTTCTGTATTATCTGCAGACCCAGAATTAACATCTATCACATTAGTAACAACTTGCCTGGCTGCGGCTGCTGGAGGTATGGTAGCTGCATTGGCTTCAACAATTATGTATAAAAATCTAGATTTAACCATGTTCTTAAACGGAATTTTAGGTGGTTTAGTAGGTATTACTGCTGGTGCAGATCAAATGTCTCCGATGGATGCAATCTTAATTGGAGCTGTAGCTGGTGTATTAATTGTTTTAGCTGTAAATTTAATTGACAAGTTAAAATTAGATGACCCAGTTGGGGCAATTGCAGTGCATCTCGTTTGTGGTATTTGGGGTACACTCGCTGTTGGTCTTTTAGGCAACTTAGCAAGTGGCGCACAGTTTTTGAGTCAGCTTATAGGAGTGGCTTGTTATGCTGTTTTCTGCATCGCAACCTCTTTCCTTATTATTTTCACATTAAAGAAAACAGTAGGAATAAGAGTCAGTGAAAAAGAAGAGGTAGAAGGTTTAGATACACATGAGCATGGTATGGATGCGTATCCAGATTTTAGGTTAAACGAGCACTAAAAATTACATTTTATAACAAGAAACGTCTTTAAAGTTAATATTTTAGAGACGTATTTCTTGTTATTATGAATTTCACATTTAAAATCAATTTAATTGTCATAAATAAATATTTGATACTATTATTTTGTTTTCATCACAAAAATTACATTAAAGAGGTTAAAATATTGAATTATATTCAACAAAATCCATAGCTTTGTATATATAATTTAATACAAAATGGAGAAACAAGGCTTATATTTACCCGAGTTTGAACACGAAAATTGCGGAGCGGGATTCATCTGTAATTTAAATGGAGAAAAGACAAATCAAATTATACATGATGCCCTAGAAATACTAGTAAAACTAGAACATAGAGGTGGTGTTAGTTCAGATGGAAAAACAGGAGATGGCGCAGGTTTATTAATAGATATTCCCCATACATATTTTCAAAGAGTTTGTGATTTTTCTATTCCAATTCAAAGAGAATATGCTGTAGCTATGGTTTTTTTACCAAAGGTTATTAATCAATATAATTTTTGTAAAACTACATTTGAAAACGAAGTAAAAGCGCAGGGGCTTTCAATTTTAGGATGGAGAGAAGTACCTGTAGACTCAACTCAATTAGGACCTATTGCATTAGCATCAGAGCCAAATATTGAACAATTTTTTATTGGTAAAACGGATGAAATTGACGAAGCTACCTTTAAAGCTAAATTATATGCCGCAAGAAAAATAACAGAACACGAAATTAGAAAATCTAAAATTTCTGAAAGCATCTATTTTTATGTTTCTAGTGCTTCTTTAACTACAATAATATACAAAGGTATTATAATGCCAGAAGACATTGGCCCTTATTATAAAGACCTACAAGAAATAGATTTAGTTACCCGTTTAGCGCTTGTGCATCAGCGTTTTTCTACAAACACCATGCCTACTTGGGAGCTTGCGCAACCGTTTAGATTGATGTGTCAGAATGGAGAAATAAATACATTGCGTGGAAATGTAAGTAGAATGCGTGTTCGTGAGGAGATTATGAAAAGTGATGTTTTCGGACCACAAATAGAAAAATTATTCCCTATAATTTTACCAGGAAAATCTGATTCTGCCTCTATGGATATGGTCGTGGAATTATTAACGCACACTGGGCGTTCATTGCCAGAGATTATGATGATGATGATTCCTGAAGCTTGGGAAAAACATAAAACAATGTCTAAAGAGCGAAAAGCTTTTTACGAATACAACAGTTGTATTATGGAGCCTTGGGATGGTCCTGCTTCTGTGCCTTTTACAGATGGGGATTATATTGGTGCTTTATTAGATAGAAACGGATTAAGACCTTCTAGATATACCATTACGAAAAGTGGTAAACTAATTATGTCTTCAGAAATTGGAGTGGTAGATGTTGCTCCAGAAGATGTAAAAGCACATGGTAGATTAGAACCAGGAAAGATGTTCTTGGTAGACATGAATGAAGGTAGAATTATTCAGGATGAAGAAATTAAAAGTAAAATTGTACTAGAAAGACCTTATCAAGAGTGGCTAGATAATACTCGTTTACATTTAAAAGATGTGCCATATACTAGTGAAACATGTCCTATAGAAACTATTGATATTAAGACCCGTCAGCGTTTATTTAATTATACTTTTGAAGATATTCAAGAGGTAATAACACCAATGGCACAAGTTGGTAAAGAAGCCTTAACCTCTATGGGAATAGATACTCCTTTAGCTGTTTTATCTGACAGACCTCAGTTAATATCAAACTACTTCAAACAATTATTTGCACAAGTTACAAATCCTCCTTTAGACGGTATTCGTGAAGAAATCGTAACAGATATTAGTTTAAATTTAGGAAAAGATAGAAATATTTTCAGTATTACCGATCGACAGTGTCGAAAATTAAAAATTCAGAATCCTGTTATTTCGAATGCAGATTTAGAAAAAATTAGAAATATAGATGTAGAGAGTTTTAAAGCTGCGACGATTCAAATTTTGTATCCAAAAGCACAAGGTTTAAATGGATTAGAAGATGCTTTAGATCAAATAGTTGTTCAGATTGAAAAAGCAATTGACAATAAAAACAATATTATAATTTTATCAGACAGAGGTGTAAACCAAGAGTTTGCTCCTATTCCAGCTTTGTTGGCCTGTTCTTTTGTTAATCACCAATTAAATAGATTAAGAAAACGTTCTTATTTCGATATTATAATTGAATCTGCAGAACCACGTGAACCACATCATTTTGCTACATTATTTGGATACGGTGCAAGTGCCATTAATCCTTATATGGTAAATGAAATTATTAGAATGCAAGTAAAAGAAGGCTTCATTACTGATATGGATGAGCAGCAGGCAGTTGATAACTTCAACATTGCTATTGGAAAAGGAATTCTAAAAGTGATGAACAAAATAGGTATTTCTACATTACACTCTTACAGAGGTTCTCAAATTTTCGAGATCGTAGGATTCAACTCTCAATTTGTAGAGAAATACTTCCCTTATACTGCATCCAGAATAGAAGGTATTGGATTGTATGAAATTGAAAAAGAAATTGATCAGCGTTATAAACAAGCGTATCCAGACAATAAAATTGACAAAAACTTAGGTTTAAATGTTGGTGGAGAATATCGATGGAGAAGAAACGGGGAACGTCATTTATTTAACCCAACCACTATTTCTAAATTACAACAAGCAGTTCGATTAAGTGATCAAGATAGTTACAATGTCTATGCAGAAGCTATTAATGAGCAAGCAGAAAGCTTAATGACTATTCGTGGATTATTTCAGTTTGATAATTTAGACCCTATTCCTTTAGAGGAAGTAGAACCTTGGACAGAGATTGTAAAACGTTTTAAAACAGGTGCAATGTCCTATGGATCTATCTCTAGAGAAGCACATGAAAATTTAGCAATTGCAATGAATAGAATTGGAGGTAAATCTAATTCTGGTGAAGGTGGTGA
>JBLHGY010000014.1:0-21758 GCA_047616665.1 Polaribacter sp. | reverse complement strand
TGATTTGAATTTGTTCTTTATCTTTCATTAGTGCAGCAATTAGTAGTGTTACATTGGCAATATTTTTTATTGTAGAGATGTAATACTGTCAATGTAAGTGCTGGAAAATAAATAGCTTGCTCACTTAAGGGAAACCATGCTCTTTTTTCGTTCATTATGATGATAAATAATACACTCCAACTCAACCATAAAAAAGGTTTTATCAAATTACTAGAAGTTGTCTGTGTAGAACGATAAACAGCAAAAAAAGAGACTACTAAAAAGAAATAGTCTATAGCACCCCACCAACCAGGCGCGCTATCACAACAAACTATTGAACAACTTTGAGCTATAAAAATAAAGGGGGTTGCAATACAATGCGCAAGACACAACGTGCTTGCTATTGCTCCTATAAGATCTGTTTTTTGTTTTAATACTATCATAATTTATTTTAATGCAACTAAGTTGCAAATATACTATTATTAACAACTAACGCAACTATGTTGCAATAATTATAGTTTTATTTTTTTTACCTCTTCACTTGCGCTATATTTGTGTCATGGGAATTTTAAGGAAAACAAAATCAGTTAAAATTTTGCTTGATGAATTTGAAAAGCATGCAACGGCTATTTCAGCGATTACATTAATAGAACGCTTTCATTCAAAGATGAATAAAACGACCATATACCGTGTTTTAGACAAGTTAGAAGATGATGGTTTTCTGCATTCTTTTTTAGGTAAAAACGGGCATAAATGGTATGCGAAATGCAGTGGTTGCTCCAGTGCTGAGCATCATGATGTGCATCCACATTTTCAATGTTCGGATTGTGGAAAAGTAGATTGTTTATCCACAGATGTTGTTATTCCTACGATTCCTAATCGTACAGTTCATGTGTCTCAAATATTACTTCAAGGAACCTGTGAAGACTGTTTATAACTCAAAATGTTTAGCATTCACGGATTCTATATTATAAACCTACGGTTTTGGTGTATCAGAGATAATTTATAATTTTGTATTATTACACTTTTACAATGAAATAAATATTGAGAATATCATAAATATGGATACTATGCGAAAAAATAACGCAACTAACGAATTAGACAAAACAGACGAACAAATAATTAGAATCCTACAAAAGAATGCTAGATTGTCTAATAAGCAAATTGCTGCAGAAGTTGGCATTGCAGAATCTACCTGTTCTGAAAGGATGCGGAAATTACAAAGGAAAAAAATATTCTTCGGTTTTAATGCTATTGTAGACTCTTCTAAATTGGGTACGAATATAGAAGCAATGGTTGCTATAAAATTAACTAAAAACACAAAAGATCAAGTAGATCATTTTAAAAATGCAATGTCTTTGTTACCTGAAGTTGTGAATATTTACCATTTAGCTGGGCAAATAGATTTTCTGCTTTACATTGCAGTAAGAGATAAAAATCATTTAAGAGATTTTGTAATGGATCATGTTACAAAAGATTATGTAAAAAGTTTAGAGACTTCTTTGATTTACGATTTTTCACAAAACCCATTGTTTCCAATTTATTTAGAGCATGAATAGCGAAGAAAATCTAATTGAAATAATGATTAGATCTTCTTCCCTATACTTACTAATTAAAAATATAAATTTTATTTAT
The DNA here is from genome assembly GCA_047616665.1 of Polaribacter sp. Lineage (GTDB taxonomy): Bacteria > Bacteroidota > Bacteroidia > Flavobacteriales > Flavobacteriaceae > Polaribacter. Next base: position 20,144 of record JBLHGY010000014.1, on the reverse strand, counting down.
ATTTTTAATTTGAAACAAACAACCTTGGTTTCAGACATCGCTTCAATAGCAGACTTTACTCCTTCTCTGCCTATTCCGCTACTTTTAACGCCACCAAAAGGCATTGCATCTATTCTATAATCTGTAGAATCGTTAATCATTACCCCAGCGCACTCTAATTCATTAATTGCCTTGTGTGCATTGTTAATATTATTCGTAAAAATTGCCGTGTGCAAACCAAAAGGTGATTTATTGCAGCATGCTATAGCTTGATCTAAATTTTTTACTTTTGAAATAGTTACCACAGGCCCAAAAACTTCTTTGCAATTGGCAATATCATTGTTACAGTCAGCCTCTAATATGGCAGGTGTATAACAATTTCCTATTGTTTTTCCCCCGCTAATTAGTTTTGCGCCATGCGCTATACTTTCGGCAATAAATTTATCAATTTGATGCATCGATTCTCTACTTATAATAGGACCAATGTCAATATCTTCTGATAAAGGTGAACCAATTTTTAAAGTAGCCGTTAATTGAGAAAAGTTATTTATGAATGAATCATAAGCAGTCTCTTCAACAAAAATTCGTTTAACACCAACACAATTTTGGCCACTTGCAAAAAATGCTCCTGAAACACAAGATTGAACAGCGTCTTCTAAATCAGCATCCGATAAAACGATTACAGGAGAATTAGAACCAAGTTCCATCACTATTTTCTTTAAACCTGCTTTTCTCTGGATAACCTTTGCTGCTTCTACTCCGCCAGTAAAACTTACCAATCTTATGCTATCATCGCTAATGAGCGCATCACCAAAATATTCTGGAGAACCTGTAATTATGCTTAGCATTTCTTTTGGTAAACCAGCTTCAGAAAGAATCTCTCCAAACTTAAGGGCTACTAAAGGTGTATAATCACTTGGTTTTAATATCACAGGATTTCCTGCTGCAATTGCTGGCCCTAGCTTGTGGCAAACCAAGTTTAAAGGGTCATTAAAAGGGGTAATGGCAACAACAATACCAATAGGGACTTTGGTTTCGTACCCAATTCTATCCTCTGAACCTGGAACAACGTTAAATGGTACGGTAGCTCCAATTATTCTTCCCGCTTCTTCTGCAGAAAGTTGCATGGTATTTAAAGCTCTTGTAACTTCTTTTCTTGCCTGTACTATTGTTTTTATTCCTTCTGTTGCTATAAGATTCGATAATACATCAAATTCTCGCTCCATTATGGTTCCTGCTTTTCTAAGAATTGCTATCCTTTCTGAAGCCGGCATTTTTTTACCAATACGCTCTCCTATTTTTGCTAAATCTATTGCATTTATTACATCTTGTTCTGTTGATTGCGGGACAGTTCCGATTTTATCTCCTGTATAACTATTATAAACAGTTACGGTACTTGTATTTTTTTTATCTTTTACCATGTTTTAATTTTTAACCGTTAACTATTGCTATAATATCATTGTACAAAGCAAAACCAGTTTCAATTTTCCCTGCTCCTGCTCCAACAATTGTAGTGTCCCCTAAAATATTAGAGGTTATTTTTAAAGCATTAGTTGCATCTGAAATACCATATAATGAATCATTCATTGGTATTAATTTAGGGCAGACGGAACCATGAACAATACCTTTATCATCCTTCCAAACGCTTCCAATTAGTTTCCATCTCTTATTATCGGCTGCTGCTTCTTTTACATCTGAAAGTGTAATTTTAGATATTCCCTTTATTTCAATATTTTCTTGAATTAGTTGTACGTCAAAAACAACATTTGCCAAAATCATTACCTTAGCTAAAGTATCTAATCCTTCAACATCACTTGTAGGGTCTGCTTCTGCATATCCAAGCTTTTGTGCCTGCGAAAGTGCATCATTATAAGTCATTCCTACTTCCATTTTAGATAAAATATAATTAGATGTTCCATTCATAATGCCGCTTACAGCAGTTATATCTGAACCTAATAGACCAGTATTCAAAACATTTATAATCGGTGTGCCACTCATTACAGTTCCTTCAATTGCCAAAGTTTTTCTCTTTAATTTAGCTAAATTAAAAATCTCTTCATACGCTACAGCAAAAGGACCTTTATTCGTGGTAACAACATGTTTATCAGAATTTAGTGCAGTTTCTATATGAGATATTGCTGGTTGCCCTGTTTTAATATCAGTGAAACTAGCCTCTATTACTATATCTGCATTAATTTCTTGTATTGCTTTAGGAATGTCAAGTATATTTTCTGTTAACAAACTATAATCACCATTATTAGCATTTGTAAGTATATGCTGCATATTTATACCTTTAGCATCGAGCTTGCTACCTTTCATTGTATCCAAAATTCCTACTGTTTGTACTTCAAGGTTTTTAGCCAGCGGTAATACCGAATTATTTCTTAAAATAATTTCAGCTAATCCTTGTGATACAATTCCAAATCCTACATATACTATTTTTACCATTTTTAATTATTTAAGTTCATTTTTATATGACAAAACTATATATATATTCACATATGATTAGTATTACAGTAAACTATACTGTTATTTAGTATTTCAAATGAATTATATTCGTTTGTAAATAAAAAACTTATTTAAAACAAAATTTAAATCGTTCGTAAAATATTTTAGTAAGCAGATAAAATTTAAATAAAGAATTTTAAGAACTGACTTTAATGTGTTTTTTAATATAATCTCATATTAAAATTTAATACTACAAAAGAATGTAATATGTTTTATTTTTTCCATTCAAAACCCATTATGCTTCCCTCTTGCGTCATCGTATAAAAGTGTTTACTTGCCCACTCTATTTTAATAAATAGGTACTCGTGAACCTAAAACTTAGCTTGAATTTTGCCCAAACTTATTCTTTGGTTTTATTACCATTGAAGAAGAAACTTTTTAAAAATAAAAAAATAAATTAGAGTGTAATTATTAAATTTTTCACCAAAGTAAAGTAGCAGGGCCATAACATGATAGTACTTTTTTAATTAATCTGCCTTAACAGATTTAAAGTTATTTTTTTTATAACAGGCATTTAAAACTTCATTAGAATATTAATTTATTCATTTATTTCATTTTTAATTCACTTATTACAATTATCAAATACCTTAAATATTTATCAGTTTCTTTATATAGGTTTAAGAATAAATTTCTTTTTTGAATTTCAAAAAGGAAAATTGCATAACAATCTATAATACAATCTTTAGAGGATGAAGAATCTAATTTTAATGACATTTAATACGGTGTTTATAATGACATTTAGTCTGAAGGCACAGACACAATCAGATGAAAAAAAAGCAACTTCATCTGAAGATTTAGCCAAACAACTTGCAAATCCTGTAGCTGCTTTAATTAGCATACCCTTGCAAAATAATTTTGATTTTAATGTTGGTACTTTTGAAGGATATAGATATACATTAAATATTCAACCCGTAATTCCTATCGCTATCAATAAAAAATGGAATATGATAAGTAGGACTATTATTCCTGTTATTTCACAAAGTGATTTGACCGCAATAAGTAGCAATCAAAATGGACTTGGTGATATAGCTCAAAGTATTTTCTTTTCTCCAAAAGAAGTGAAAAATGGTCTTGTTTGGGGAGTCGGACCTGTATTATTGCTACCTACAGCAACGAATGATGCGTTAGGATTAAAAAAATGGGGTGCTGGACCAAATGCTTTAGTTTTAAAGTTAAAAGGCCAATGGAGTTATGGGGCTTTAGTAAATCATATTTGGTCCTATGCGGGAAGTGGACTTCATGAACTTAATGCTTCATTCTTTCAGCCTTTTGCCACATATGCAACAAAAACAGGATCTTCTTTTACAATTGCATCTGAAAATACACAAGATTGGAATAATGAACTCTTTGGAGGCGCTACAGGAGCTTATTATGCCAAAGTAACTAAATTTGGAAAGCAAATGGCGCAATTAAGTGCGGGGCCAAAAGTTTATTATGGAAATAATCCCTTTGATCCGGATTGGGGATTTCGTGCAAGCATCATTTTTTTATTTCCAAAGTAGATAAAAACGATCGCTAACAACGGTTATAATTTGGGGTTTATGCGAAAAAAAAAATAATAAATATTTATGTTGAAGATAACCTTATTACTGTTTTTTACGCTTATTGCATCTGCAAAAGGGTATTCCCAAGACAATAATTCTCTTATAAAAGAACAAGGTAATAAAGGAAATGAAGGAGCAAGTAGATTGACTATAGGATTAGGTCATACGCACGTTTCAGCAGGAAAAATTGATGGCGACACAAAATGGTTAGCACTGCCCTCTTGGTCATTAAATTATGATTATTGGCTATCGAATAAATTTGCGATTGGAATTCAAAATGATCTCATTTTAGAATCTTTTATAATTGAACACGGAGATCAAGAATTATTAGAACGGTCCTACCCTATTACCAGCGTTCCTGTATTATTGTTTAAACCTGGAGAACGACTCTTTTTAATCGCGGGAGTTGGTGCAGAATTTGCAAAGGAAAGCACCTTAATGATGACTCGGTTTGGAGTTGAATATGGCTTTCATCTTCCTGGTAACTGGGAAATTGGTGCTGCTTTAGTTTGGGATAATAAATGGAACTATTATAACTCTTGGGGTCTAGCATTTACGGTAAGTAAAATATGGTCAAAAAAGAAACAGCAATAGATAAAAACAGCAATTATGAGAAATAGAATTCTCCTTGACTTGTTCATTATAAATTCTAGCTTTTTTATGGCACAAAATAACGATATCTCGTTTGTTTTAGCTAAAAAAGATGTTAGCTACAAAACAGATAAAGGCATTATCAAATTATTAGGGAATAACCGATACACAAGAAAAATTAAGTTGCAGTGTTAACAAGGTTCGTTAAGATAATAATCTTTATCTATAGTTTTTTTTGACAAAGAAGAATACAGCCCTAAAGCAACTGTATTTGCACAAAGGGAACTTCTTCAACACCTATAAAAATAGAAAAAAAAGAATCTGTAAAAAAGATTGAAATTTATTTTGAAGGTTATGAAAACAGGCTCCTCACAAAAAGAGTAAAAGTCGAAGTGCTAGGCTTTATAAATAAAAATTAATACAATGTTAAAGACTAAAATAACAAACTTATTTTTAAGAAGATTAAACATTAAAAAGTATATCTGCATCATAATACAAGTCTTATTAGTTATGTCATGTGAAACAAATATTAATGAACAAACAATTTGGATTGATAGTGCAAAAGTAGATTGTGAAGGGGTTTCTCCTATGCAATGCTTTAATGTTAAGAATAACGAAAGTGAAGATTGGTCGAACTTCTACCAAGAAATTAAGGGTTTTGATTTTGAACCAGGATATATCTATAAATTAAAAATTTCAGTAGCTACTTTAGATAAAAGTAAGTTGCCTGCTGATAAGTCTTATTTAGAGTATAAACTCATAGAAATACTATCCAAAGACAAGGATCCCTTTTTACCTATAAATGATATTTGGATGCTTACCCAATTAAAAGGAATTGACAACTTAAATAATATCGCTTTAAAATCCGTACCTACATTAGAGCTTAACACAAAAACCAGGAGGATAATGGGTTCTGATGGTTGCAATCGTTTCAGGGCAAAATTAGAAACTTTGAAAGAAGGTAAAATTAGTTTTGGACCTTTGATGGGTACAAAAAAACTATGTGCGGAAATGACGACTCCAAATAATTTTAATTTAGCTTTAAGCCAAGTAAAGTATTATAAACGTACTGGTTTAGAATTACTTTTTTTAAACGGAGATAATGAGCTATTAATTGGTTTCATAAAGGTTGACTAAGTTTATAAACATCATTTAAATAATCATAAAACTAAAAACATTTATTAAAAGTAGTACAAAAGATTCCACTATTTAAAAATATAACTAAAATTAGGAGAAACAATGAGACATGTATCAAAATTATTATTACTGTTAGTAGTGTTACTAACAAGTTGCAAAGAAGCTAAGGAAAACACAACAGAGACATTAAAACAAACGGCAGTCGCTGATTTCTATAAACTGCAACAAACATTGTATTATGGGGGAGACATCATTACCATGGCAGGTGAAAAACCTACGTACGTTGAAGCGGTAGTGCAGCGGGAAGGTAAAATTATTTTTACAGGAAGTAAAGCAGATGCTTTTGCTCGATTTGAAGGTAAGGTTGCTCGCGTTGATTTACAAGGCAAAACGATGCTACCAGGTTTTATAGATGCTCATGCACACTTTTCAAACTTCTCATCACAAGCTATTGGAGCTCAAATATTACCGCCACCAGATGCTGGTGCCAATAATATGGATGCAATTATTAACATCTTAAAAGAATGGAATACGCCAGAAAATCGTGCTTTAACAGGATGGATTTTTGGTGCCGGATTTGATGACAGTGTACTCGAAGAAAAACGTTTTCCAACAAAGCATGAACTCGATCAAGTGTCTACCGAATTCCCAATAATGATAATACATATTTCAGGACATTTTGCAGTTGTAAATTCTAAAGGTTTGGAACTCTTAAAGATTACTTCAGAAACAAAAAATCCTGAGGGAGGTCTTATTAGAAGAGAAAACGGGAATGAACCCAATGGTGTTTTAGAAGAACTTGCTGCCATACCATATTATGCAAAAGCGTTAACACCTCAAACAAAAGAGGCTTCAGAAACTTTTTTCGAATCTGGGCAAAGTATGGCCTTATCATATGGGTATACAACAGCACAAGAAGGAAGGGCTATGCTAGAGAATCATGCATTCTTAGCTGGAAAAGCTGAAGAAAACAAATTAAAACTTGACGTAGTAAGTTATGTAGATTATATGTTTGTAGATACGCTTATGCATACAAAATGGAATTCTAAAAAGTATGATAAAAAATATCGTATTGGAGGAATGAAATTAACGTTAGATGGTTCTCCACAAGGAAGAACTGCTTGGAGAACACAACCTTACTTATTACCACCAGATGGTGCTAAAAAAGGGTATTTAGGCTATCCAGCAATACCTCAAGACAGTGTTCTTGCATCATTATATAGAAAAGCTTTTGCTAACAATTGGCAAATTCAAACGCATGCAAACGGAGATGCGGCTATGGATCAAATGATTAGAACAATGCGCAAGGTGTCAAGTGAATTTGAGAAAAAAGACAGAAGAAATGTTTTGATTCATGGACAATATGTTAGAGAAGATCAATTAGATGCGTTCAAAGAATTAGATGTCATTGCCTCTTTATTTCCACTACATACTTTCTATTGGGGAGATTGGCACAAGGAAATTATTGGTAATGAGTTAGGTAACAAAATTAGTCCAACAAGAACTGCTTTAAATAAAGGATTAAGAATAACAATTCATACAGATGCTCCCGTTGCTTTACCCAATTTAATGAGAATGGTTGGTATTACCGTTGAACGTAAATCTAGATCTGGTAAATTAATTGGTGCAGGAGAAAAGTTAACGCCATATGAAGCTTTAAAAGGTATTACAGAATGGTCAGCGTATCAACATTTTGAAGAAAATAACAAAGGAACTATAGAAACTGGAAAGTTAGCAGACTTAGTTATTTTAGACAAAAACCCACTAAAGGTCAAAGAAGAAGACATTAAAAATATTATTGTTTTAGAGACAATTAAAGAAGGTGTATCTGTTTATAAAAAATAAAATAAAGCTTGCTTTCCAAAATGGTAAGCAAGCTTTTTAAAACAAAAAAGCATGCTTAAAAAAGTATTTCTATTGTGTTTTCTCTTGGGTGCCTAAATGGTATTTATAGCACGTCAAGAGAAGAATAAAAAGTCTCTACCTGAAAATAAAGAGCAATAACTAGCCTTTACCGAAACTGAACCTTCGATTATACTACAAATAAATACAAGTATTATAAAGTCTAATTATTACAAAAAAGTCTAATTATAGATTGAAAAAATATCTCATTTTTTTATTTACCAGTGTGTTTGTTACTTTTAACGCACAGACCAGTGCTGTTTCTGATGCTATTCGTGCAGACTATCAATCTGCATTAAGTTTATTTGAAAACCAAAAGTATGAAGAAGCCCTAGATTTGGTTAGGTTTGGTTTTGCAAAGTCTCAAAAATTACAAGATAAAAATCTAATTGCTTACGGTTATTTTTATCAGGCAAGATATTATGAAAAAATAGGTCCTTATACTAAAAGTGTTCGCTTATACAATAAGGCACTTGCACTATTTAAAGCATTAGATACTACTGCTCAAGTATCAAGTTGCTATTATAAATTGGGGTTCAATTATTTTAAGCTTGCAAAGTATGATGTAGGTTTAGATTATTATTTTAAGTCATTAAAACTTGACGAAGAAAGAAACTACAAGCCGGGTATAGCACTAACGCTAGAAAGAATTGGGAAACTGTATTTAAACACTGGTGATTTTTATAAGGCGCGTGAAAGTTTTGAACGCGCTTTAAATATTTTCATAGCATTAAAAGATGACTACCGCACGTTAATGAATGAACAATGTGTTGCTGTTACTTACCAAAAAGAGGCTATGAAGTTCCAAAACGATAGTCTTTTTCATAAAGCCATAGATTTATACAAGACGCTTCTTCCAAAATCCTTAAAAGAATCGCCCAGCATAGCGGCTTCACTACTTCAAAATATTGGTTCTTCTTATCGATTTTTGAAGCAATCTGAAAATTCTTTAGAATACTTAATAAAATCATTACCGATACAAGTAGAATTGGGTTTACATAAAGATTCTGCGCATACTTGTAATGATATTGCTGAAACGTATTTAGATATGAATAAATTATCTGAGGCAAAACGATATGCTTTAAAAGCTATTGATTTTGCAAGAGGATATAACTTACGCCAAGAGCGATATGCCTACTATGTACTTTACTTAATAGACGAAAAAGCACAAAACTTTTGGTCTTGATCCTTGAAAACTCAATTAATTTAAAAGTTTAAGAATAAATTTTCATATTAAAATAATTTTTTATTTAGAGAATTATTTTAATGAAATTGTTTAAAATAGAATATTGTTATTGCGCGCACCATTGAGTATTAAAGAATATATTAAGCATACAGATATCTAAATATGGAACTAAATATTATTGTAATTGTATTGCGTGCTGCTTAACTACAATGAATTTTTCGGTTTACGCTGAGGGGGGTAGATCTTTTAAACGTTATAATATAAATGCTTAAACATAAAAAATAATGAAAGGACCTGAATTTAATAAGAAAAAAGTATCTAAATGGATTAATAGTAACTTAAAAAAAACTTTTATTACCCACTATAATTTAACATATAATCAAAAATAAATATAAACCCTAAATTTTTATAAAAAGATGGACAATTCAACAAACAACAAACAAAATACTGAAGAGCAAGATATCGAAATGATAACTAGAATACCTAGTGCAGGTAGTGAGGAGACTTTAACACAAACTGATAAAGTCCAAAAATCCTTAGATGCAATGGATAAGGTGATAGCAGGTTTAAAAAACAAAAACACTGAATTTTTGAGTAATCCTCCTACTTTAGCTGGTGATGAAGATAATGTAAATTTTATAAGAGAAAATTTTTTAAGCAAGGAGTTTCCCGAATTTGAAAATACCCTTGCAAAAAGAAAACTAGTAACTAGTGATATAATAGAAGCTATTCTAGGTGTTAAGGTAACAGATTTACGAAATGAAATTAGAGATCTTGAAAATGCTTCAGAATTGAATATTTCTGATATACAACCTAAATTAGATAAATTAGGGGAAGACTTAGCATCTTTTACTAAGTATTTAGATTCATCTTCAGTGGCTATTGAAGACGAAAGCAAGAGATCAAAAGGAAATAAGGGTTTAATGAGCAGTTTGAAGGCTAGTTTTCAAGGAAGTGAACATGGTAGTAATGTAATAAGGAGGTCTTTTTTACAGAGTCTTGCAACTACAGCGGTATCAGCAATTACTCAATTGGTTATCATGCCAGTTAAAACGGGTATATATAATAAGAGTACAAATCAATTATTGGCTACTGACGCAGATGCTCTTATTAATGCTTATTTACCCGAACAGAAAAAAATAACTAACTCTACTACTGACGCAAACAAAAATATGCGTGAACTTGTTGACAATGTAACTAACTATATTAATACTACTAACGCATCTAACTCTAGTGACTTACTCACAAATATTGTTGATCTTGGTAACAATATGACTAACTCTCCTACTAACTCTACTACTAACTCTCCTACTAACTCTCCTACTAACTCTCCTACTAACTCTCCTACTAACTCTCCTACTAATGACCCTGTGAGCGCTATAAGTACTATAGCTGAATTATGCGCATATACTGTTGATTATGTTGAAAACTTAAAGCCAACCCCTACAAATAGAGAAGAGTTGGAGTTAAAAATGACTGATGCTCTAAAAGATAAAATTGATGAGATAGGCGATAAAAGATCTTTACCTCATAGTTTTATAGAAACATTGAAAAATTGTGTAAACCTTAGCGAGGAAATAACAAATGTTTCCAAACCAGATAGTTCATATTATAATACAGAGGGCTTGGATGCTCTACAGATAATAAGTACGGATGCAATTATTGGATTTTTTAAAGGAGCAGTAATTCCTTACTTTGACTCAAAATTTGAGAATAAGAAAGATAACGAAACCTCTGAATCTGCAACAAACTTTGAAAAATTTAAAATAGAGGCAATTGCTTCTGTGAAAAATCAGGCAATGGGAACGGCAATGGTGATGACTATGATTACTGGTATAAAATCTTATATAAAATTAATGAATAATGAGGAATTTACTAAGGATTTCGGTAGTGGTTTCGGTAAAGATCTGGCTTTTAATATACTTATAGTTGGGGCAAATGCAGCTATTGATGGATATAGAAAATCATATAAATCTGAGCTGTCAGAAAAAGATAATCAGGCATTAAAAGCTAATTTACGACTTATTTTAGCTAGATTCGTGCCGCAGTTATTAAAAACGGGATTGAGCAGAGGGAAAGAATGGCCAGCTACTTTGGCCATGGTAGCTATAGATACTGCTACAGTGTTGGCATCTGGATGGTTTAAAGAAACACTTGGGGCAAAATTTCAAGCATCAGCAAAAGACCCTGAGGGACTTTTAAATTCTAATATTGGACGATCAAATTGGTATGAAAAAGAAGTGTTACAAATTGCATCTAGTAGGACTGAAAATACTGCGGAAGGTGTTCAAGAACCACTTAAGGAGTTTATAACTGCAATTAAAAAAGTAAACAATCCAAATGAAAAAAACTCTAAAAGAAGGCCAAAAAGACGAAAAGAACCGAAGAAGGAACCTGAAGGAGATATTAGCTATGTGCAGACATTAGAAAATTCAGGACAAGGATTAAATGCAAGCCCAGAAGTTGATAATAATTTAAATACTGAGGGACAATCAAGTTTAATTGCAAATTCTAACGACCTTGTTGCATTTACAAATCCAACGAATAGAGCTACAGATACACAAGGTTCATTAATTACAAGATTAATGGATGTAACAGTATTAAATGCAAATCCAACGAATAGCGCTACAGATACACAAGATTTATTAATGACATTAGAAAATTCAGGACAAGGATTAAATGCAAGCCCAGAAGTTAATAATAATAATAATAATTTAAATACTGACGGACAATCAAGTTTAATTGCAGGTCATCAAGACATTAATGCATTTGCAAAACCAACGATTATTCCTAAACCAACACCAACACAAACACCAACACAAACACCAACACAAACACAACCACCAACACCAGCTATAGCAAAGTCAACTAGAACAAATACAATTTAAACCAAGGTAAACATTAATAAAAGCAGTTTTAAAAAAAAACTCAGGATTAAATTTAATCCTGAGTTTTTTTTAATAGAAAATAATTAATCGTTGTACTTCTGCGGTATTTCCTTTGAAAACCTTATTACCGTGAACCTACCTAGCTGGCAAGAAGGAACAGGGAATCTAAATACAAATTTTTGACTTTGACCATTTTCAGGCCAAAATGAAAGAAGTGAAACCTGCGCCGATCTTGTAGAATTCTACCTCGATGAGGCTAACTCGAAGATAGTTGGGTTTATTTTTTTATCTACTAATGCATTACCTTTTCTTTTTTCCAAGTCATTAGAACTAGAATAATACATAAAATCTCAGATATAGCACAAGTAAAATACATACCAAACCAACCAAATTTTTCTGTTATATAAGCCAAACCAATACCTGAAAAAGTTGCACCCACATAGCCAAAAAAACCAGTCATACCACAAGCGGCAGAAATGGCCTCTTTTACAGTAACTCTAGATGCTTGAACGCCGCTTATTAAATTCTGAGGGCCATCAATTAAAAAACCAATAAGTAACAAAGAAATACCAGTAATAAATATATTATTTGGACCAGAATAAAAGTAAAAACCTAAAATACTAAAAAACAATAAAGTCAAATAAATAACATTTATTGGCGCACAACGCCCATTCCAAAAACGATCGGCAAGATACCCTGCAATTATCCCTCCTGGAATTCCTGCTAATGGCATTAATGTCCAGAAAATAGCAACACTTACTTGGTCAATTCCTTTTACAGCATATAAAAATTTGGTAGACCAATCTAGTGTGCCAAATCTAATTACATAAATAAACATATTCGCAAAACTTAAAATCCACATGTATTTATTAGTGAAAATATATTTTTTTAAAATTTCCCAATGCGTTAAAGTACTTTCTTTAAGTGCTACAGCAGGTCTATCATTTTTAAAATCTTCAATTTCAGGTAATCCTAAAGAAACAGGTCTATCACGTAAGGTTATATATAAAAATATAGCTGTAATACAGCCTATTATTCCTGGTACACAGAATACAGCTTCCCAGCCAACAATACCTTTGTTGTATAAATTAATAATACCTGCGACAAGCAAACCAACTCCAAAAGTACCAGCAGTGTGGGAAGATGAAAGTATGGTCCATTTTGTAGCTCTCTCCTTAGGAGAAAACCAATGTACTATTCCTTTTGCAATAGGAGGGAATCCCATTGACTGAAAAGCACCATTTAATCCCCAAAAGAAAACGATTAAAAAAAAGCTATTTAAATACCCAATAAGTTCGGAGTGTTCTTTTAAATTTCAAACTAATACATTTGAAACATGAAATACAAGAAATGGAGCTTAGAAAAAAAGTTAGAAATACGAACCTTTTCAGAAGAGATAGGCGTTGTTGATACCTGTAGAAAATACGGTGTTAGTGCAGGTACTTTTTATAGTTGGAAGAAAAAGCATGAGAGCCATGGAGAAGCAGGTTTAAAAGTTACCTATGACACTAAAAGCAAGGAACACAAGCAAGCAGAAGAAGAGAATCGAGTGCTTCGTAAATTGTTAAGCGATAGAGAAATAGAACTGGAGGTACAGCGCGAACTTTTAAAAAAAAAGTTTGGGACGTCCGATCCAAGAAAGATTTAGTGGATGCTATTTACACTAAATATAAGATTAGTAAAACAAAGATTATCAACATGGTAGGCCTGGTTCATAGTAGTTATTATCGCAGACCTAGCTTTGGTGATAAAGGGAATAAACCGAGCAAATTAACCTATAACGAATCTAAAGGCTGGGTGAATCAAGACGCGGTTTTAGCAGCTGTTAAAGCCATTTTAAGTCATGAGTTTATTGATTGTGGCTATCGTTTAATGAACTCTTATTTACAAAAGGATGGCTATCTAATTAATCATAAAAAGCTATATAGAATCATGAAAGAAGCCGGTTTATTAAAACTAGAAAATCAACTTTTTAATATCTCCTTCAAATAATTTATAGTTTTTTAAAATGGTAAACTTTGAAATTGTATTTTCTAATTCTTCTTTAAATAATTTAGGTTCGTTAATTATTTCATTTTCTTGAATGTATTTGTTTTTGGATTGTACTCTTTTTGATTTGGCCAAAGAATCGTTTAAATATTTCCAGTAATTCTTAATGAAAACTGATTTTATTTTAGATTTCTCCACCTCTCGAGAGTTGGAAATATAAATCCACATGTATAAAGAATATATTTTTTTTCTTCAATTTCAGGAATGTTGTTTTTACTTTTTAGAACCATGCTTAATAAAACTTCAAACTCTTCAAAAGTTTTTTGTTCGAATATTGTTTTATCTAATTCTAGTAGTTTAGCATTTATTGACATCTTTTTCTTTTTAAACCAAATATAGAATATAAATGGTTGAAATTAAATATTAACTTCTATAAGAGATAACCATTCTACACCCATTATGCTTCCCTGCTGCGTCATCGTATAAAAAGTGTTTACTTGCCCACTCTATTTTAATAAATAGGTGCTCGTGAAACTTAAACTTAGCTTGGCTTTTGCCCAAACTTATTCTTGGGTTTCATTAACATTGTAGAAGAAACTTTTAGAATCTTTTTTTCAATAAACTGTAATATTGCAGCGCGTCATTTAGCTCATTTACTAAAACAGGTGGCCAAAAATCTTCTTAACGCTCTGTCCTGCTTTTAACCAAAGCAACACATTATAGCACAGATCGATTCATTAAAAAAGCAGTTACTAAAACTGCCAACTTAAGAGCGTTCAATAGAAGCGAAGAATGCCTTGCAATACCTTTTTAATATTTTTTTTACTGTTCATCGATACTTTTTAGTATCTCAACTACAATTAGTTGCTTTTAACCATCTTAGTGAATTTAATACTATTTAAACCTTTATTCTTGTTGTTATGAAAAATATAAAAATTTATGTTCGGAAAAGAAACTTACCATTTTATAATAATAATACAAAAAATAAGTTTTTAAATACAACATTATGAGTGGTTTACAAGAATATATTTTATACATTTAACAAGCTAAATTTACATTTTTATATGCATTCAATATATTTTTTTTAAAAGGTAGGTTTCACATAAACTAAAATTACACCCTACTAAAACCAATAATATGTTAGAAAAGTTAAAAAAAAAAATAATGTAACAATTTACGGCACCGGTAACAAAGTTATGTTTTTTGTGCACGGATACGGATGTGATCAAAATATGTGGAGGTTTATTACTCCTCATTTCAAAGACACTTACAAAATAGTTCTTATAGACCTTGTTGGCTCAGGAAAATCTGATGAAAAGGCATATGATTATGACAAATACAATTCGCTTGAAGGTCATGCAGATGATATTATTAATATTTGTGATGCTCTAAATTTAAAAGACGTTTGCATTGTTGCGCATTCTGTGAGCGCTATGATAGCTACCCTTGCAGCTATAAAAAGACCAGCGCTCTTCAAAAAAATAATTATGATTGGGCCATCTCCCCGATATATTAATGATGCTGATTATTTTGGTGGGTTTTCTCAGAAAGATATTGACGAACTTTTAGAAACTTTAGATGCTAATTACCTAGGCTGGTCTAGTGCCATGGCGCCTGTTATTATGGATAATCTTGATAGACCAGAGTTAGCTGCAGAATTAGAAGCAAGTTTTTGTCAAAATAATCCAGAAATAGCAACTCATTTTGCAAAAGTTACCTTTTTAGGAGACAATAGAAATGACCTTAAAAAACTTTCTACGGATACACTAATTATACAATCTAAAACAGATGCTATTGCCTCCATTGAGGTAGGACAATTTGTAAATAACAACATCTCTAACAGCAAACTTGTGGTCTTAGAGACAGAAGGACATTGCCCCCATCTAAGTGCGCCTAATAAAACGATTGAAGCCATTAAAAACTATTTAATAAAGGCAATATAAAACCAGCACAACTAATGGATTATAAAGAACTTTATAACACCTTTCCTAGTGGTTTTTTTAGTTCCTTACCTAATGGTACCATCATTGATTCTAATAAGAATTTCTTAGAACTTACCAACTATTCACGAGAAGAAGTTATTGGTAAAAAAAAGTTCACAGATTTTCTTTCTCTCGGAGGAAAAATATATTTTGAAAATGTGTTTGCTCCTGCTTTAAAGTTAGGTGGTACTATAGAAGAAGTGAATTTCAATTTTACAAAAAAAGGAGGTACTAGATTTCCTGTCTTAGTAAATTCCGTAGAAATAAAAGACATCTCTGGAACCCATTTATATACACATTCTGTAGTATTCAATATTGCACAAAGAAAAAAATATGAGCAGGAACTATTAAAGTCAAAAAAAAATGCAAATGAGCTTTCTAATAAATTAACAGCGGTTAATAAAGAATTACGAAGTCGGACTGCATTAATTTCAAAGCAAAAATTACAATTAGAAAAATTCAACCAACATTTAGAAAATAAAAACAGACAGCTTTCTAGTTTTGCACATATTGTATCACATAACTTAAGAGCACCTGTTAGTAATCTTATAGTATTAAAAGATTTCTATAAAGAAAGTACAGAATTAAATGATAAAGCGATGCTCTTCTCTAAAGTTGAAATTGTTATTGATCGACTTAATTTAACATTGAATGAATTAATTGATTCGTTAAAGATACAAGGGAATAAAGATATTATGTTTGACACTGTTACTTTTGATACTCTTTTTGCTAAGATACTCGCAATTTTAGATATTCAAATATTAGATTCAAAAGCAGTTGTAACCGCTAACTTTTGTGAAGCTCCTACTATCGAATACCCAAAATTGTATCTAGAAAGTATACTGCTAAATTTGCTATCTAACGCTATTCGGTATCGTGCACCTAATCGCATAACACAGATTCACTTCCGCACAGAAATTAAAAATAATGAAATTATACTTATTGTAACAGATAATGGATTGGGAATAGATTTAAAAAAATATGGACATAAACTTTTCGGGCTTAATAACACATTTCACAGACACGCCGATTCTAAAGGAGTTGGCCTTTTTATGACTAAAACTCAAATAGAAGCAGTAGGCGGCTCTGTAACTGTAGAAAGTGAAGTTGATAAAGGTTCTACTTTCAAAATAATTTTAAAGAAATATAAATAATGGTAAAAAAACTGCCTATAATAGGTATTATCGATGATGATACAATTTATCATTTTATATTAACTAGTATTATCAACAAATATAAATTAGCGGAAAGTATTCTTAGTTTTTTAGATGGAGAAAAAGCCATTCAATACCTTACGGATAACAAAACGAATAATATAAAGATACCAGATGTCTTTTTTCTAGATGTAAACATGCCAATCATGGATGGCTGGATGTTTATAGAACAATATGCCCGTATAAAACCAGATATAACAAAAAAGATCCTTGTCTTTATGTTAAGCTCTTCGATGAATCCGATCGATATTGAAAGAGCAGGCAAAATAAGTGAAATTTCTAACTACATCATAAAACCACTAAATTTAGAGGAAGTGAAAATAATTTTTGAGAACTACGAAACTCTTTCATAAAATTTTAAGGATATAGCTGCACATAAAAGAATCAGGCATCCATTTTTAATCAAGAGACTCCGCTATTTGCAAAAAACAAGTTTTTACTTTTTATTACTGCATTAATAACTTCCCAGACGGTATTCATTTGAAAGGTTTCAGAACCTGCTGCACCTAAACAACTAAAATAAGTTTTAAAATTTCTTAAAACAACCTTCATTAAACTACAAATAATGAAAATTGACCTTTTATCAATTCTTTTTGAACCTCATTAAATAGAGTATTAGCGGATACATGCTTATATTCACAAAAAAAACTATTGCCTATACCACATAAGTATAACACGTTTATTTTAAACGTTTTAAATAAATAAAAATAGTGTAAAAATTCCTGTTATCCAGAAATTAAATTCTGTAAACGAGAACTTTGTGTTTTACATAAGGCCTTGTAAACTATTAAAATAAAAGAATAATTAAATCTAACTAAAATATAAAACTATGTTATCAAAAGAAAAAACTATGTTATCAAAAGAAAAATGTCTTCAAGCAATTAATGTTTGGGAAGAAACTAGAACTGACTTTACAGAAATTAGAAAAATAATTGATCCTACTGCTGTCTTTAATTTTACACAAAAGGATTGTGACTGGATAAAAGAACACAATAACAATAGTAATTTTCACATCTATGCTGGTGTGCATCACGATAAATTTATTCTAATAGTTGTACCCTTAGATAAGAACGGAAAAGAAATTGATTTTGATAGCTACCCAATTACAAAATTAACCGATTTAAAACACGATATTACGTTAATAGAAACAGATGTGGTAACTACTGTATCAAAAACAACTTTGTCTAAAAATTTAGAAATCACTAAATACTGGAAAGAAGTTGATTTACCAGTTTACAACGAGCCTACGATTACAGAAAGAGCTTCTGTAAAAGACATCGAAAAATGGAAAAATGAATGTTTAGATTGGTTTTATTATGAATGTAATAAAGCTTGTGGAAAAAACATATTTAGAGCCTTTACGGTACCTTTTGCCGATTTAGCAAGAGAAGATGAAAAAAAAGGAGATGTAATTGGTTTATTTGGTTTTAAATATTCTTCCATTTATCAAATGCAAATACCTATATTAATTTTTGTAACTAAAACTGCTGATGATTTGCATACTGCAGAAATTATGCGTGCAAAAAACAATGAAGTAGCCTCTTCAAATAAAACAGCATCTTCAACAAACACGGATGATTGGTCTCAACCTTGCCCCCCTGGTTGTAAAAATAAAAGAGACTTTGCTTTTTTTAGATAATTAGAAATGATGGGAGGATATTATGTTTCTATTGTTTTATCTTGTTGTTTGTTGATTACTGCATTTATGTATGGAATTAGCAGTAGAAAAACATGGAATAATAAACGAATTCAATGGTATATTGTCTACTTGGGTTTTATTTTGGGAATAGAATTTATTTCAAAATTCTCAATTTACATCCTGAAGAGCGAGACTACAAAGTATCTTTATCCTTTATACGTTACAGGTGAATTTTTTATATTAATTAGCTTCTTTCTAACAGAATTAAAAGCTATTAAAAAATGGCAAATAATAACCAAACTAATTACTGGATACATTTTTATTGAGACTACTGTTTTATGGTTTATGAAGAATGATGCACCTACGGGGTATGCTAAAATAATCTCTCATCTAGCCATTATTTGTTTGTTAGCCATACTTCTAATTAAAAATTTAAAAGAACTTGAAAAAAATAATCCATTATCTATTATTTACACCACTTTATTCCTCTATTACGGGGTCTCTTTGTTTTTATTCTTATTGATGAGCCAATTAACAGCAATAAACATTAATATTTGGATTATAAATAACATTCTTTCATCCATTTTATATGGTAGTTCTATATATGCCTTTTATAAACTAAAGAAATGGTAGTAAATATTCAATATATAGTTATTATGATTGTCGTGCTGTCGATAATCATAATAACTTCTTTTGCAGTATACAGGGCCTTTATTCAAAAAATAATAAGGGAAAAGTCGCGTCAGCATTTGCTTGAATTGGAACATCAAAAAGAAATTTCTGCACAATATATTAGTGTTCAGGAAAGTGAACGACAAAGGATAGCAGAAGTTTTGCATGATGACGTGGGTAGCAAATTAAACATTCTTTCTCTTTGGATACATAATGAAGATACATGGAATAATGAGCGGTCTAAAGAAATAATTGCGCAACAAATTCCTGCATTAATTGAAGCTACGAGAACAATTTCTCATTCATTATATCCCGTGAATTTAGAAAAATTTGGTTTCATACTTACTATTGAAGCTTTAATTGCAAATGTTAATGAATCCCTTCCCATTGAATTATTATTAAATTATACCTATCAAAAAAGACCTCTCTATTTTGAAGTTCAAATCTATCGTATTATACAAGAGTTTTTAAGTAATGTGATTAAACATGCGAAGGCTACTGAAATGCTGATTCATATAAGAGATTCAGATACTTTACTTGCCATTATTTTGTCTGACAATGGCGTAGGGTTTGATACCGATCTTCTAAAAAAGGGTATGGGCCTTAATAATATTGATAGTAGAATACAATCCATTACTGGCATTAGCAAATGGAAAAGTAAAAAAGATAAAGGAACAAGATTAATTATAACACTTCTAAAACAATGAGTAAAATAATAAAAATTGCATTAGTAGATGATGAAGCCTTATTTGTTGAAGGACTCTCGCTGTTATTTTCAAATGTAGCACACATTAACGTTACTACAACAGCCAATAGTGGTTTAGAATTTCTTAAATTTCTTGAAAATAATCTTGAGACCGATTTCCCAGACATCGCTTTAGTTGATATTCAAATGAAACCTATGGATGGTTTT
>JBLHGY010000013.1:0-22381 GCA_047616665.1 Polaribacter sp. | reverse complement strand
TTAATGAATTTTGATTACTACAAGCGCACGACGTTTTTTTAGAATTTTCCATCTGTAGTGAATTTTAGTTGTTTTTAGAAGTTGGTTTTGGTACATCTTTATCCCAAGCTGCTTTTTTAAGCAACCAGCTAAAGTCACCAGATAATTGAGATCCTTGTCCTAAAGTCATTTTACCTTTTTGAAGTGAATATGAATCGAATAAATAAGCACTAGAATGACAACCAATACAACTTTCTGTTCCAAAAATTGTGATTGGTATATATGTATCTTCTTTAGTTGAAGGTGATGTTTCTATAAGTCCGGCAGTTTGGTTTCCTACTTGAAAAAATGTTTCCATAGAAATATTAGTAAGAAAAGCCAAATTAGGATCGCCTCCTGATTTATTTACAACACTTTCTGGTAGGCAATATTTTTTTTTTGAACTAATACCAGGCTTTGCATTTTGATCTACAGGATATTGTGTATCAATTAATTGATAATATTGCCACACACTGCCTTGTTGCTTAAAATAATCTTGCATTTTATTATTAATTTGTTTAACACGTACAGGAATGTCAATCGTCCGTTTGGCTTGTGTTTTCATTTGTGGAGTATCCGTATAATAATTTAAGGTATCACCAGTAACATTCCAATAATTACCATGATCAGATTCAACATATGAATAGGTGTTTCCTCCATTAGTCACATCGACATTTACAGGACATGTTTCGCAATCTGGATTTGTAAGTGTTGGATGTATTACAGTAGTCTTACCTCCTACTTTAATCGTATTTTGATCTAAATTGTCTATATGTTCAAAAGTAGACCAAACCCATTGTTTTCCTGTTGGTGTTTTCTGACTGATATGAAAACCAATTAACCCAAGAAGTGCTTTTTCGGGTTTTCCTGTCGTTTCATTAATAATATAACCTTCATCTTTAAAATAACGATCTTTATGAGGTGAATCTTTTAGAATCCTCCAAGCTAGTTTAATTTCTGTTGCTCCAAGTTGCCCTTTTTCATAGTTTCCTTTTGGGAAATTAGCCTCGGTATTTGTCTTTGAAAATTCTAATTGTCCGTTAATATTATAAAGTTTGTTTTCTACTACGTAATCAAACTCTTCTTTGTTTATTAATACTTCATAAACGACAACTTCACCATTTTGATCAAATAATTTCCCTGCAAAGGCCTGATCAGTTTCATCGGCTACATTATTATGTCCTCTATGTGTTGGTGTATTTCGACTTAAAATAACTCTAGAATCAATATCATTCAATAAATTTGTTTTAAGACCTAAACCACTATCTGTTCTAGGACTATCCCAAGCTGCAGGTGTTTTACCATCGGCACGATATACTTGAAAGGCTTCTTTCCACTTTAACCAAGTTGGTGTTCCATCATCTGTAAAATTTTGAAGCGCGATTCCATTAATATCTAAAGGCCAATTTATTGCAATAAGCGCCTGCCAGCTATAAATGTTATAAATTTCATTAAGTTCATAAATATTACCTGCTTCTTTTAATGCTTTCCGTATTGCTGGGTCAACATCTACAGGTATGTTTGGTGTAAAAACAGTTGGAGCTTCCAAAACTATGTAGTTATCTGTATTAGTCTGCTTACAAGATAAAAAGAGCATAGATACACTTAATGCCAGAATCTTTAAAAGAGTTACAGTAAACAAAATTAAGTTATTTAATTTCATAATATTAATGGTTATAAATATGTTAGTGTGAAATTGTATAAAGTATATGTTGATACCAATTTTTAAATGCAGAATAATCTTAGAGTTCAATCCAAGTTTCTGATTTTTTAGATTTCACTTCATTTTTTGAAAATTGAAATCAACATATATTTATTAGGACATGTGTCCTCTTAAGTAATTAATTAACTACTTTTATTTCGAAATTACTTTGTTTGGCAATACGTTGTTTATTATCGCCATGTGGTCTGCCTTTTATTTCTACACGGAAATGTGCTTGTTTAATTTCTTCATCTGTAAGTTTATCACTTAAGTTAAAGAAAGCCTCTACATCGAGCGTGTTTTGACAATTCTCACAATTGGCTACATTCCATCTAGACAATACAGAATGACTGCCTAAAAAGATTTCCTTTCCATTTAAATCTGCATAAGCAAGTACTAGAAAAGAACCTCTAATCTGTTCTCTGTTAATACCAGAAACCTGGAGTTTTTTAGTATTTGTCATTGCTTTTATTTTAGTAATTCTAGAATCGGCAAAGGAGCCTTTGCTATAGATAATTCCTAATTGCGTTTCTGAATTAATAACGTCATTAGAAGTATATAAAACTCCATTTTTATGTTGAAATGGTTTTAAAGGGGTAGTAAGCGTCAGATTTTCATTATCTGATTGTCCAACTGCTGGTCCTTGTCCTTGCGCATTTGTAGTACCAGGAAAACCTTTAATGATGTCTAAAGAATCTGTATGTCCATTTTTTACTTGCCATAACCAGAACATTCGATCTACATTACAATGATGAAAAAAGAAAATAGGATCTAGACCTGCAGTATTATTTTCACCCATGTCTCCATTTGCTCCTGGTATATCATCAAAATCATCCTCCTGTCCCGGAATATCAAAACCTCCTACTGCAAGATGGATATCATTATGTGGACTTTCTAATGGTACGATAACTTTACCATCATTTTGTTTGTTCCAAGCTCCTGCAGATTGTGTATTTGAAAATGCAGTATAATTAGGTGCATTTAAACAATCTTCAAACTCTGTTGTAATATTACTCCCATGTCCATCTGTTCCTCTTAACCAATTTACAATATTTCTATTAAGATAAATATTTTGATCTGTGTAGTTTGGAAATTTTGCATTGTGTATAGCTGTTGCAGCAGCAGCCTCAGGAGTTCCAACTAGTCCAGAAAGTGGGTAACGCACAGTTTCATAACCAGCTGGTTTAGTGTACATATTATTTGCTCCAGTAGTAGGATCTAATACGTCAATTGGGAAAACAAAGGAACGCAGTGGATTATCAATCTCTTCACCATTGGAAAACGTATATTTTTCATTGGTTAGAACAGAAGGAATTCCCTCGTTTCTTGATTGTTCACTCGTTTCATCCCAATATGGAAGCATAACGCCAGGAATAATACTTTGAAGTGCGAGTTCTACTTTACGTACATATATTCTATGCCAGGTAGGAAAGAGTACATTGGCGTGATTGCAATAACCTCCCCAATATTTAGGATCTTCTTGATGAGATCCTTCAAAAGGTTCTCCATGATACCCTCCTAACATAAAGAAAGACTGATTATTGTTATAAGGAAGGTCTTTAATGCCTTTCCATGCTTTTACCAGATTGTCTAAAGGTTCTGAGTTTCCTTCACTTTTCATTTCTTGTAATTCTCTTACAGAATGTCTAATTGCAATTTTTTGAGTTGACATAATTTGTTGTTTTTTGTTGATTATTTAACTGAATTAAGAATACCAATCCGTTGTCCTTGAAGAACAGAGGCAGCTTGAAGCACTCCAGGTTGGAAGAGTAAGATATTTAAGGATCCACCGTAGGCAAAATGTCCTACTTCATTTCCTTTTTTGATAGGAACAGGAGTTCCTCCAGGGGGAACCATTGTAGATTGCTTATTCACCATAGAAGGAAATAAAGAACTAATAGTATTCAAGCCCACAGGAATCATGGCTACATATCCATATTCTTTGGTTTTGAAAATAAAATAAGCTCTATGGAAATCTTCAAAGATGCTAAAGTCTGTTGTACTCTCACCTATGTTATAATTGTTAAACCAGTCGTCGCCATCAATAATTCCATTGTAGATACCTTGTACTTCTTGAGACTCAACAATATCACCACCTACTGGTGCGTGATAACGGTGGTAACTTCCAGGTAATAATACACATGAAAGAGCAGTACCTCCTTCAAATTTTGAAGCATAGTTAGAGTTATTAAGTAAATCTCTCACATTTATTTGTCTAGATTTCACGTCTAATTTGGTGGTCATCATAAGCTGTGATTCAATAAAATTAATCTCGGCATCGGCAGAAGAGACTAAAATATTTGCATCATTAGGATTTGATATTGGTCTGGCATTTGCAGAAGGTTTAAGTTCACGAGTAAAGAATTGATTAAAAGACTGAAAGCCTCCTTTTGGCACAATAAAATCATCAATTTTTGTAGCAGGAAAATCTATCCATTTTTTAATATACTTTAAAGATTCTTTAGAGTCCATAAAAGATCCACGTTCTTTGATAAAGGCTACGGTCCAATTAAAAACCTCCTTAGTGAACGTCTTAGTGCCTGGTTTTTTACTTTGTAAGTGATTGAGGAAATAAAAAGCCGTCTCATTATTAAGATAGAAATGCGTAAATGGAATAATCTTTCCAAGGCCTACCGCAGGTGTGGGTAAAAATGTAAACCAATCTTCAAAGTATTGAACAAAATAATCTACAGATTTCCCTATCCATTGGTTTTTTGTCCCATCCAATAATATGGGTTGGACATTGGCTATTGCATCATTGAAGGAAGCTTCCACTACAGGGTTTGCTACAATTTCTCTAAGTTCCTTAATAAGTTTTTTCATTTCCACTGTAAGCGGCGGATTGTTATTCGCGTCAGACATAATTATGATGTTTAGTGGTTTGTAAAAGTCTCTTAAGTATTGAGTAATTACTGTATAAATAGAAAGCTCTCATTTAAGATTGGTCCAAGGTATTTAAATAAAAGAATATAGAATAGCGTATAAATACTTGTTTTTATAGGTGTAAACACCTAATTTTTTTGTGAATGTGTACGGTAATTAAATTATTTTGATATTCTTATCAAAAAAAAGCTTAATCTGCTTAGATTAAAATGAATAAAAAAAGAGAGAGAAAATTAATAGACTTTAGGAGTGTAAGACTTTAAAATGAATTGATTGAAAATACAAATAAGAAACTAAAAAATGACATTATTGATTTTAAAAAGAGAATTAATTATTCAACAGGTATGAAATAATCCCATTCCACACACATTCCCACTTCTCTCCTATCGTCGCTTCGGTCAAAGCGTATTTACTCGCTCCTCTCCTATTTGATAAATAGGAGCTCGTGAACCCTGAAGGGTTTCATTACATTTTTGAAGAAAATTTTGAGAAGAAAAAAATTAAAGAAGATTTGTCTTTGGGAAAGCTTTTACCAAAGCAAAGTAACATAACGCAGAACATTATGATACATTTATGTAGTAATTTCTGTATAGCAGTATTTCAGGCTATTTACACATAATATCAGATATAACGTCTTTAGAGGTATATCGATAGCTATTATGTTAAAAGAAATCGACTAAAGGAGATTCATGAACTCCCTTAAAAAACAATAAAAATAGTGTGAACTAAATTACGGCTCATTAACTTGTAGGTTAATTTGATAGCTATAATGCAGTAGTATGTAAACAAAGAATATTATTAGCTCATTTTTTTATCCATAATATTTTATTAGTTGTCTTGCAAAATCAGGAAATATTGAATTAACAGAGATCGCATTTGCTTCTCGAATTAAATGTCCTTTTGGATTTTTTTTCCATTTTTTATTTTTTGTTAAAATAGGAGCTTTCACCAAGTCAGAACCTACTGAATTAGGATTAAGCAACCAAGATACATTTGCAAGATCCCAGATCACCCAACTGCGACCAAATAAATCAGCTGGATTGATACCATAAAATGAAAACAAGGGATTATTCAGATATCTATTGATCAATAACTTACCTATATCTCCAGCCTTGCTGTAGCAATTCTCTAGATCAGGCTTAGACATGCTTAACTGTTGGGCAATATAAAAACCAGGTACATAAACGAGCGGCACACCACTTGAGAATAACAATTGTGAAGCAAAAATATCCTCATCTAAATTCAATGAATTATTTGTTTTTTTGTTCATATTCGTTGGGTATCCAGCATCCCATACAATAACAATATTTGGAAGTATTTTAGGGTTTATCAATAATGCAGACGAAATGTTAGTTGCACAAGCTATTGCAATTACATAAATAGGGTCTTCGGGACTTGCTGATAAAGCCAATTGAATAAGGTTTTCGGCTGCATCGCTAGCCACAGGATCGGATGCATTTTTCATAAATCTTGTAGCTCCTTTAAAAACCTTTTTACTACTTGAGTAATCCATGACATCGCACATGGTTAAAACGCCTTTGTAACTCCCTTCTATTCCACCATTTATTCCCCCATTTAGATGTGGGTCTTTAGCAAGATCTAGGGGGGTGATACCTAAAGCAAGTATTGCCTTTATTTGCCCTATACAAGCATCCAGTATTTTTTGTTGTTTTGGTTTTATTTGTGAAGGTGGAAGCAAATAAATAGCATATGCTTTTAATAATTTATCAAGCCTTGATTTAAATGAAAAGGGAGCAATATGAATGGCTTCCAGTTTAATCTTATTGAGGTTAGGGGAAGGGTATTTTTCTTGCAAAATTAACCAACTAAGCGCAAAATAATCATCTACCTCATTATTAAAATCGGTATCTAATACTACCCTTAAGGGTTTTTCATTTCTTTGAGGTAACGCTAATATTTTACGAAACTCAGCTTTGCTTAGTTCTGGGAATTTTACTTTTTTTGTGCTCATAATTTTTTTGTTTAAAGTTTTAAAAAAGCGCTGTATGACAAAGCTTTTTTAACATTTATAATATTGTTTTTCGAGACCTAAAATGATTAAGAGGATCTATTGAATGATCGAGTTTAATAGCTATTAATTTTTCGTAATTCTCTGCAAAATAGGTTGCTGTAGGAATTGAACTGTCTTTAAAACTAATAAAGGAACCTGAAGTATTTGGGATATCAAAATCTCTTGCGAATTGCATCCAATCCAATGCACGATTTGTCCTTTCATAGACAGGATTGTCTTGTAGTTTTTCTTTATCAGCCAAATCTTCATTCCACCATGTTTGGTATTGAATGGTATACTGTTTGTCTTTGTATGGAAAAGCACTATTGAGTTTAGCTACATTTTCTTTATCTTGATAGTAAGGTCCACTAATAGCTCCTAAAGTTACGTATGAAAATAAGCCCAATTCTCTATTGTTATTACATATTAACGGAGAAGTTAAGCTTCTTAATAAAGCGCTGTGTCCTAGTTCGCTATTTGCATCCAAACCATCGGCATCTACAAGTCTACAGGTTATTTTATGTGGAGCTGGCGAATCAAAATCTGGCGGAAAAGGTTCTCCTTCTTTTCTTCCTAGCAAAGGTTGATTATTGAGTTGACGTTTTACATTGATAAATGAAACTCTATCCCAATCACTACTCATCATGTGTGAACCATACGGTTTGTCTGAATGAATACCACCAGATCCTGTAATTGTATATTTATAATTATTTTTAGCTTCTCCAAAACTCGCTGCTATAAATTCGTCTAATTGCTCTTTTTCCCCTTGCCAATATCCAAACATTGTAACATTGTGAACGACTTCATCTGCATTAAATTTATTATCATCTATTGGAGCGTTAATTGCTGAAATTTTTAAGTTTGTTCCAATTAGTTGATCATTTTTTGATTTTTTGTCAAAAGAAATGTCATCAGATCTATAGTAGTTGATCACTTTTTCCCAAGCTTTTAAAATTTTAATCGTAGGGATTTTTTTTAATTTATCTTTAAGATCATAAGAATTCCATTCAATGTCAAATCGAATCAATTCTTGAGGTAAAGGAAATGTCTGGATTTTTAGTTCAGTTACAATTCCATAACTAAATCCACCACCACCGCTCAAAGCCCACAATAATTCACGACTTTGTTCATCACCATCTTTTGAAAGTTCTTTGATCGATCCGTCTCCTAATATTATGGTAGCACCAACAAGAAGTTCACAACACATTCCTTTAGATCGTGTCCAAGGTCCCCATCCACCACCAAAGGTAAACCCAGAAATTCCTACGGTAGCGCAAGTTCCATGAGGAATCATAACAGGATTACCTTTATTGGCGGCAAGTTCTGAAGTCAGTGTGGTGAAACAATTTCCAGGGCCTATACGCGCTACATTGGTGTCATTATCTACAGAGACATGATCAATTTTTGATAAATCAATAACGATAACATCTGTCCCAGAACACTCTCCTTCATGGTCATGGCCACCTGATCGCACTCGAATCGGAAGGTTATTCTTTATGGCGTCTGTAAATACCTTTTGTACCTCTTCAGTAGATTTACAGTACACAATGGCATAAGGCTTTAATTGAATTCTACGATTAAAAATCTGACGCTTTTTGTTGTATTCAATCATATCAAACAAATTGGAACCACCCATCACAACTTGGTCTCTGTCTGTTATATAATCTCTTAATTTGTTTAAAAAATTGTAAAGATTATACATGGAAACAATAACTAGGCTTTCAGCAATAATTAGCTTACCAGAAAGTTGATTTTCACCACTGACATCTATTTTAACCTGTTCTACCAAATCTTTTATTGGTATTGCTATGATCTTAGATTCGAACGGATTGGTGGTTTTATCAATCTTTATTTCAACACTTCCACTTTCATTTTGATAGGTAACTAAGGCCTCGATTTTACCATTTCCTTTCAGTATTATCGTTATACGTTCTTTAGCAGCTATGGATGAAGGGAAAATACTATAATATTTATTATTTTCACCTTCTTTGGTTTTAGTTAAAATCTGATGTGTATCATTATAAATTTCTAATGCTACTTCTAGGTCTATTTCTTTATTTTTCATGGATTGTTTTTTTTTCTTAAGCATCTGAATTTAAGTCCTCAAGAATATTAGTTGTAGCACAATATGCCAATGCTAAATTTGCGGTATTGTGATTCATTTTTAGTTTTTAAAAGTGAGGTATTTAATATTTCAGAGACCTGCATCCTAAACGATAGCCTATTGTCTCAAGACTACCTGTTCGTTTTCTTTAAAAAAGAGCTTTTCTTGTTCAGAATAATTGATCAATTCAGGAAGATCGAAAGCTCTTTTTATTTGAAATTTTTATTTACTTAAATAAATATTTTGGAATTCTAATTTAAATAGACTGACTTTTTTTATTTTTAATTGGAATTTACCGGTTGGTTAATAGCTAACAGTTGCTGCTTTTCTTACATAAAAAAGATTAAAATTAATTTTATCACCTATTTCTTATGCTGTAGGTGGACATAAATGACATGCTGAATGCGTTTTTGTAATAGATTTTAGTCCATAATTATGTTTCAGCATTCTTTCAGAAGATCTAAGCGAACCATTTACCCATCCTTGCATGTCAGACCAAGTTTCATTACATGTAAAAATATCTTCATCATCAAGAGGTTTTACCATACGAGCAATAACCTCTCTATCATTTGTGTTAAGCGCCCATTGGTGATAAGCATGAGGAAAATCGTTTTCTCCATCCCACGAACGATAACTGGTTAATACAGGTTCAGGTACATAATGTGTACTAAACAAGCTTTTAATTTGTTTTATGGCTTCTTCTACTACTTTTTCTGAAGCTGGAAATAATACTTGTGGTTTTTCAGAATGCTCTTTTTGTAAAGGACTATCAAATTTAGCACCTACATTTTGTAGCCCTTGCCAAAAAACAGTATTGGTAAAATCACAGTAAATGGTAAGTGCAGCTGGTTTACCATTATCTGGAACTCCAGGTGCTGTTTGTACTGTGTAAAAAGGGTATATAGAATTTATAGGTAAATCAGCAAATGAAGGACCTGCTAATACTGGAGGTTGTCCTGTGGAACCATCTGCCCACCAAGGTCTGTCAAAATATAGATTGATTTTCAGTAAACTCATTGGTTGGATAGAATTAATATCCTTCCAAAATGTTCTTGAATTTTTATTGCCACTTAGTACTGGAGATGCAGCAAATAATAAAGACATCGCTTTACTAGGAATTGCTAAAATAATTTGTTGGGCATCTATAGTTGCCGTTTTGGTGTCTTGTTCAAAAACGTAAGCAGAATTGCCTTTTTCGGCGATACTTAAATTCACTTTATACTCCCCTTTTTTTCCCGTTATGGTATTTACATTAATTCCCGTATGGATTATTCCTCCCAATTTGGTTACTTTATCTTCTAATTTACGAATCAAAGAACTAAACCCGTTCTTTAAAGTAAAATATTGTGGATCTGCTGGGAAGTCTTCCAAAATTTGCCAAGCTTCACCGGCATTTGGTAAGCCTTGAAAAGGACCACGAAAACCAAGTACTTCGGTTAACATGACCAAACATTCTTCTGAATAGCCCATACTTCTTATCAACCCACCTAGCTGCCATTTGTAAAGCTCAATACCATCCCACTTAAAATCAAGTCGGAATTTTTGCCAAAATTCAGGAGTAGGTTTTTTGGGTACATTTTCTACAGCATTTACATTAAGAATTCGTTGGTAAATTACACCTAAAATATATCCAGGACTTTGATTTTGTTCCGCAGGTTGAAGGTCATATAACTCACCCCAGATTGCGTTATTGTTCTCTTTGGATTCAGCTTCAGTAAAACTATGACCTCTAAAAAAATATCTATTCGTTGTCATTGGAAAATAGACAGCGTCGTTACATAACTCAAGTACTGTAAAAAGTGACATCAATTCAGCCATTGAATCTTCAAAACGCATTCCGCCCTCTTCTTCTTTTACAATAGATGTTTTATCGTCATATGGATCTTTAATAGCAACCAAATCTGAATCGAGCCTACCTCCTGTCCGATTTAAACGATCAAGAATTACTACTTTTCTTTTGCTATTTTGTTCCAGAAGTCTGTAAGCTGTGTATAAACCTGCAACACCTGCGCCAACA
Organism: Polaribacter sp.; assembly: GCA_047616665.1. Taxonomy (GTDB): domain Bacteria; phylum Bacteroidota; class Bacteroidia; order Flavobacteriales; family Flavobacteriaceae; genus Polaribacter. The sequence continues at coordinate 11,646 of JBLHGY010000013.1, read as the reverse complement.
ATTAGTATATCTGTATTCTTTGTGAGTGTTGAATCTTTTTTCATCTTTATAAAATGTTTGGTTATAAATGAGAATTTATTTTTTTAAAGGCTCAATAGCATCTCAGTAAAATGCCATTGAGCTAGAGTTTTTTATAACTTTAATCGTCTTAGTGACGTCTATGATTCATCATCGGACAAATACTTTCAGCTGACTTTTTGTTTGCTTCCTCACGAGCTTCTGTTTTTTTAGGTGTTGGTAATTTGATAGATTTTAAACGTCTATCTGACGGAATATCTTTTTCTCGTCGTAAAGTATTCACTTGAATATGTGGCCATAATGTTGTTCCTCCGTCTGATCCAAATTGAAACTCAAAATCTACAATTTGTTCATATTGAAGTTGCTCTATTAAACCTTCAAATTCTTCATCATACACCTCCTCTATCCACATACGATAACGCATACGAACTACTCTACAATAACGTTCAATCATTGGGTTATTGATAACCCCTCCCTGAACGCCAGTGTTATGAAACGAATCTAATTCAATCATATCATAGCTCTTGAATGCTAGTCCTTCGTTGGCATCTGATAATTTTAAATTTGGTTGTACGGTATATGGAAACTTTGCTCCAAATTGGTCATAGTTGAAGATTTTCTCGAAATATGCACGACCACTGTTTACTCCTCCTGGTTCTTGATCTTCACGAGGTAATTCTGTCCATATAGGTTTTTCACGAGAACCTGCTATCAAATCTTTTTCTGGATTGATTCCCATCGTTGGCGATACTGCTAAATATTGTTGTTCCCAAAGGTCAGCAATATGTGGTGTTTCACCCTCCTTTGATTCCATAATATTTCCTGTTAAATGAATGGTTGTACCATGTGGAATAACTCCCGATCGAGATATTTGATAAGGTGGCACAAACTGTGTACCTAATTCTCCCGGACCAATTACTGGCTCTCCTCCATCTGTTTTTACTGACTCTTCATCTGAGGTGTGCTTGTACATCGTTGGTGGATGTTGGTATGGGCTATCTTCCTTCCAAGGCATTTGGTGATCCCCTAACCACAAGTACATTCCGTCTTCAAAGTGTTGTAAATCGCCTTGATCATCTATAATCGCCGTATCATATTTAACCGCACCATTAAACTGCTCATTAGATCCTGCACGGTTACGTACAGGTGCATTCACCTGTGTAAACTTAAGTTGCTCTGTATATACTTGTGATTTGAAATGGAAAACTCCAAAGATAGTTTCAGACGAGGTTCCTGGTGATGGCATTGGTGTCGTGTGTAATCCTGTTGGACCTCCTTTCCAATTTACCCAAGTACCATTTAGTTTGGATAATATTCCGTGTTGAGAGCCTTTATTAGGTTCTGTTGGTAATACTTCAGGTAGTTCTTTGTAGGGTCTTACTGATGATTTTTGTGGTTTTTTCATAATAAGTTTGGTTAGTTTATAAACTATTGTTTGTTATTTTTTTAGGCCGGACAAATAAATGGGTACTCTTTATTATCGATTAGCTTTTCTATATTAAAGAAATCGTTTAAAACCGATTCTGCGGTACAGAAAGCGCCTTCTACCCAAGCTTGATCATTAGAATATGTTGATCCTATAATAAAAATATTGCTTTCTTTGCCTGCTACCAATGACGATGGTTTGCGTATTTTTTGCTGAACATCTCCAATATTATAATGAGATAAATAGGCATGATATCCTGCATTAAATGGGGGTAATGACCAATCCATATATTTGGTTTCTAAAGGTTCAGGAATAGACGTGTAACTTGCTTGTGATCCAAAATGTAAACTGGCCAATTGCTGACGTAACATTTTTACCATAATTGGAGTTGCTTTGCGTGGTCCTTCTAATGGTTGTGTATCTTTAGATTCTGCTATTTCTCGCTCTCTATTTGGCCCAATCTCTAAGGCTTTCCAGAAGGTTGTGTATTGTATATCGTCATAACTCGCTAGAATTCCGTATACTTTTTTACCTTTTTTGTTACGTGCATTGTCTCCAAAATAAACTACTTGTCTTATTGGCATATCTGTTGCACTTGGTCCAATAGTATCTAAATGTGCTATTTCTGAAATTTGTTGTGTTTCTTCATAACTAAAATTGGCCTCTACAATAGATTCAGCAGTACTTAAAAAATCGGCTTCTGAGGTATATGTTATATCTATAATTGTGGTTACCGAATTATCGTATGCATGACCTAGTGCTTCTGCAACCAACTTTGCTTGTGCAGCTTCTGAAGCGGCTTTTTCTATTGCCTTTATGTATTTAGCAGGAAATTTATCTTTCTTAAGCTTTTTAATTCCATCTTGCGTTAAAAAATAACTATTCAATTTGGCTGGATATTTTGCAGGCAAAGGAATATCGTCTCTCCACCAAGGCTTATCGAAAAACATTCCAATTTTATAAGACGGTTGCATTAAAACTGACTCTAAATACAATTGCACTTTATCTTCATTTAAGACATCAAAATCTCCTCGATTTTTATTAGCATAACGAGTTGCTTGTGCTACTAAATCAATAGCATATCTTCCCATTGCTAAAAATGCTGCATCACAAGTTTTTGCATCCAATTCCTTATTAGGTTCGTTTTTACTCGCAGTTGTATAATGAATGATATTTTTATTTTCTAAAATAGAACGCAACCTCGTGTTTGAATGGTATTCAAAACGAATTCCTTTCTTTTTTGCAAGTTTAACAATCTCTTGAAAAAGGGTAGAGAAAATACCAGAATAACCAATTGTTAGTGTTTTATAGAGCGTTCCTGGTGTAAACTCGTTATTTACTTCAAAGGATTGTGCAGCGTTACTATTTACTACATTTGATGAATAGCCATTTCCATCTGCCAAATAACTAAAACCTTCCTGTCCTAAAACATCATAGGCTAAATTCCAATACCCAATATCTTTTAATTTTTGTCCTTTTTTAAAGATAGATTCATCTCCTAAATCTTTTGTTATTTTTCCTTTTTCGTAAAAATCGCACCATTCCTTTCTAGTAAGGGGCAATGCATCTTCAGAAACGTTAATTCCTACGGCTTCAATTTTAGTAAAACCATCGTCTGGTCCTTCAGCTGCACCGTAATTATTTACATTATAAGGTGCCGGATTCTTAGCATCAATATCTGAGGTATACATGCTTTTTGCTCTTAACGACAACAGTGGGTCACTAGATTCATTAAAAGGAACAGAAAATTCTTCTAAACCAATTTCACTAATGGTTTTGGTGACCAATCGATGTCCAGGATTGTTGCCGTCATTAGGATTTGGATTATTCTTTGTTTTCTCATAATCCCAGGCAGAATAACGCATTCCACCTAATTCTACATAAGAAGCTTTAGGATTGTCTTTATAATGCCAAGTACAAACTCTGGCACCTGCTTCACGAGTGCCTTTATCACCATCTTTAAATTTGTAATTTCCCCAATCGTATAATTTTAGAACATCTCCTTTTTCTAAATTTTTTGATTTGTCTTTTGCATGTGCTGGTTTTCCTTGCAGTAATCTCCATGCTGTATATAAACCAGCTGCTCCTGCGCCAAAAATTGAATAGGTCTTGTTTTCCATTTTTTATCTTTTTTATTTATTACAATTCATTACTTGTGGTGTTAAATTTTTCATTTGTCCTGCTAAATCTTTTTCAGGAATACTAATTTCTACCAAAGTGGGTTTGTTACTTTTTGTTGTTTGAAGTTTTTTTAGTACAGAATTTAACTCAGTTATGTTTTTTGCTTGATAACCATTTGCTCCGTATGCTTGTGCTAAAGCCATATAATCCCATTTAGGTAAATTATCAAATTCATCGAATGTACCGTCTGGGCAAAACGCATCTACATCAACAAAAACTTGTTCTATGGCGTACACTTGATTGCTCATTACAAAAATGACACTGTTTACATTGTATTTTACCAAGGTTGAAAGCGATTGACAGATCATCATAAATCCGCCATCGCCAGCAATTGTCCAAGATTGTTTTTTGCTTCCTAATTGGGCTCCTAAAGCCGCTCCAGTTTCATATCCAATACATTGCCAAGCGGCAGAACTAATAAAACTGTTTTGTTTCATTCCATAAATATTGGTAGCGACATACATGGCAGAACTCACACCAAATGTTAGATTAATATCGTCCCACATGTTGTTATCTTCTATATGTTTAACGGTGTGCTGAAAAAAGCGATTATAGGTAATTACTTCTGGTGTATCATTATATTTTGAATCTGACGAAGACACCCAAGGTTCAGGATATTTTGCTTGCTTAGGCGCTTTTTCTTTTAAAGGATACGATGTACAGTTTTCAAAACGTTGTAATAGGGCCTCCATAAAATCTTTCATGGTAACTCCTTTATAGGTATAGTATCCAGCTCTAATTTCTGTTGTTGTTGCCATCACCATATCTGAATACTTATTTTCAACAAACCACAAATAGTCATCTGTAATTATGGTTCCTAAAGTTAAAAAACAATCTGATTTCTTTACATAATTGGTTACATTGTGTATTGAGGCCAAATCAGAATATGTACCAATAAATTGATCGCCTTTTTCATCAAGTACTGTTTTACCAAGAGATGTTGTTGTATATACAAATCCACTAGCATCTATTATTTTTTGAAGAAGATCTGATAAGCCATGTCGCAAAATTTCAACACCAGCAAAAATCATAGGTGGGTGTTTTGCAGCTATTAACTGAGACCATGCTTGATCTACAGCATTTTGTAATGCTGCTTTTTTACTCTTTTTAACTTTTGGTTTTAATTTCTTATTTGAAGGACGTTTACATGGCTCTCCCCAAACTTCGCTATAACATGCTATGTAAACAGGTTTTTTATGTGTAATTGCAGCAATTAGTAATTTATCAATTTTTTTTGCTGCATCCACAGAAGTACTTAAGGTTTCTGATGCCACGGTAACGTGATTAAAAATCTCTTGATCTGCTTTTAAGTTACCAGTTGAGTGATGGTATAAAACATTATACATATTTCCAATTTGTCGGTCATTAGAACCAGGTGTAGCACTTATTACAACCATTGGACTAGATTCTACATAAGCACCTGCTACTGCATTTAATGCACTAAAAGTACTTACACCGTATTGTAATGAAACAGCAGATAAGCCTCTGGTTCTTCCGTAAGCATCTGCAGCATAGGCAGCATCTAATTCATTAGAAGTTCCAATAGTTTCTATGCCTTGAAATTTTTCTAAAGCTTGTGTAAAGTTCTTAACGTAATCTCCAGGAATTTGAAATAATTCTGTAACATCTAATTGTTTTAAGCGAGTTAATAGATAATCTGCTACGGTAAAGGTATCGTTCTGCATTGTTTAAAATTTTAGTTTCTGTTTGATCGATTTATGGTTTTCTTTCTTTATTCACTAAAAACCAAAAATCAGTGATAGACTCAATAAGCTTTTAATTATCCAATAAAGATAGAAGGGCTTAATCTCTTTCCATAGAGTATAAATACCCTATTGTTTTTTGACATTTATATTAATTTAGTTGGTTAAAAAAAATCTCTTAAACCTTTAACTATTATTATTATTATTATTATATAAAATAGAAAAGTCTAATTTGATATATGTCAAATTTAAATTAATATAAGAAAACAGAAAAGAGTATAAATACTTGTTTTTATAGGTGTAAACACCTGTTTTTTTATGAATGTGTATGGTAGATTAAATTTTTTTGATATTTTTATCAAAAAAACAGCTTAACCTGCTTAGATTAAAATGAATAAAAAAAAGAGAGAGAATTAATAGACTTCAGGAGTGTAAGACTTTAAAATGAATTGATTGAAAATACAAATAAGAAACTAAAAAATGAGATTATTGATTTAAAAAAAAACAGTTAATTTTCATCAAGCAGGAACTAATCCCATTCCATACACATTCCACTAAGCTCCTATCGTCATTTCGTAAAAAGCGTATTTACTCGCTCCTCTCCTATTTGATAAATAGGAGCTCGTGAACCCTGAAGGGTTTCATTACATTTTTAAAGAAATATTTGAGAAGAAAAAAATAAAAAGAAGATTTGTTTTTTATAAAGCTTTTTACCAAAGCAAAGTAACATAACGCAGCACATTATGATACAATAAAATATAATCATAATTAGACAATATGTAAAATGGCTTTGTAACTGTTTTTAATGGAATTTTATTGTGTAATGTTAATACTAACGTATATTTCAGTGCTTGCCTGAGCTTTTCGTCGAAGGGCCAAAATAAAAGCTACCCTTTTGGGGCTGTATTAAAAATCGCGTATCCGATAAAATGTACGTAATAAAAAAATTTAGACGATTCTCGTAAGCGTGCCACAAGAGTATAAAATTTTCTCTCGCTCAAATCCTTGCAATTTTGGAAACAATTAACGGCTCATTCGTTATATTATAGACTATTTACCTAAAAATGTCTTGAAGACATTTTTAGGTAAATACGGTTTGAAATGAAAAATTAGTTAAGTGTTGTATCCAAATACAATCTTCCACCGGATCATTTGTATTTGTATAGCCTAAAATATTGCGTTCCTCTCTCCTATTGTTTTGCCAAAATTATATGAGATCAAGTCTAAACTCTTTTTCCATAACAGCTAAATGTTACAGAATTAATTTTCATTTTGAAAATGAAATCAATCAGCTAGATTCTCGAATAACTAATTCTGTTTCCAACACAATTGTCGTATAATCAAAAGGAATCTTCTTTTTTTTATTTTTTATTTCTTTTAATAGAATTTCTACAGCGGTCTTACCCATTTCATAACCAGGTTGGTTTACAGTCGAAAGACTGGGAGAAACGATAGAAGACATAAACCAATTACTAAAACCAAAAATAGCTATTTCTTTAGGTACTTTTATTTTATGATCATTTAAATATTTTAAAACTCCAATTGCTACAACATCTGTAATTGTAAAAACGGCATCTACCTCAATTTTATCAACTTCAATCATTTTTTTTGTATTCGCGTAACCGTCTTCGTAATCTGCATTATTATTGCAGACATAGACTAAATTTTTATCAAAAGGAATATTATTATCTAGCAAGGCTTGTTTATAACCTAAAAACCGATCAATAGAGTTTTGCGGATTTAAATCTCCCCTAAAGTGCGCTATTCGTTTGTACCCTTTTTTAATTAAGCAGGTAACTGCGTTGTAAGAAGCTTTTCTATCATCAATTATAACTTTAGAGCAATTTACTTGTTTGGCTATTTTATCAAATAATACCAAAGGAACGTTATAATCAATTACTTTATTTAGATGCTTATATCTATTTGTTTTATTCGACAAGGAAATTAAAATGCCATCTACTCCTTTATTTAATAATAGATCAATTTGTTTTTTTTCTAATTCAAAATTTTCATTAGATTGAAGTAATATTACCAAAAAGCCGTGTTCTTCTGCAATGGTAATAATCCCTTTTATAACATTAGAGAAAAAGTGATGCACTGTTGCAGGTATAATTACCCCAATTGTTTTAGAACTTTTAGTTCTTAAATTAACAGCGAAAGAATTCGGAACATAATTTAATTCCTTTGCCAAAGCCTTTACACGAGCTTTTGTTTCTTTGCTAATATCTGGGTAATCTTTTAATGCTTTAGATACAGCAGTAATAGATAAGTTTAATTTTTCTGCTATTTCTTTTAAGGTTACAGGTTTCATTATTTGTAGTTAGACATTCAAATTAAAGTTATTTTATCGGATAAAGACGTTATTTCTTTAAAAATGATGAACTATAACGTTAAAGTTAGTATCTAAAACGTTTTAGTTATCGATTTGTTAAAATAAGATATCTATTATTTTACATTTACCAAAAAACAATCAAAAAATTTATTAATATGATTCTAAAATTAAGATTTATTAAATATATAACAATGGCTGCCATTTTTATATCGTTTAGCGCAGTAAATGCCCAAAACAGCATTTCTGGAACGACTAAAGATTCTTCAGGAGAACCTTTAGCTGGGGTTACAATTAGTATTAAAGATAGTAAAAAAGGGGAGAGTTCAGATTTTGATGGTAATTTTACTATCAACAATCTAGAAAATGCAACTTACACTTTTATAGCCTCTTATATCGGTTTTAAAACTGTTGAAAAACAAGTAGTAATTGATGGTAAAGACATTAAAAACTTAGCTTTTGTTTTAGACGAAGATTTTATGGCTTTAGATGCTATAGTAATTACAGCTTCTGGTAACCCTAGAACAAAATTAGAATCTAGTATTGCAATTACAACTATTGGTGCAAAACAAATTGAAGAACAAGCGCCAAATAGTACCGCAGATTTATTGCAGTCTATTCCTGGTTTTTTAGTTGAAAACTCTGCAGGAGAAATAGGAAATAATTTATTTGCAAGAGGTATTCCTTCTGCAGGTGCTTATGAATATGTGCAATTTCAAGAAGATGGTTTGCCTGTTTTTGAAGATGGTGCACTGCAATTTGCAAATGTAGATACGTTTCAAAGATTAGACGCAACTACAAAAACGGTAGAAGCTGTAAAAGGAGGTACTGCCTCAATCTATGCAACTGGCGCTCCTGGTGGAATTATCAACTTTGTTTCAAATACTGGGCAAAACGAATTTAAAGGAATTGCTAAAGTTACTACAGGGGATTTTGGTTTAATTAGAACTGATTTTAATCTTGGTGGATCTATTGTAGAGGATAAATTATTTTTTAATATTGGTGGGTTTTACAGAGAAGATGACGGGATACGAGATACTGGTTTTAAAGCGAACAGAGGAGGTCAGTTTAAGTTTAATATGACTTACAAGTTTGATAAAGGATATGCGAGAATTAATTATAAAAAATTAAACGATAGAAACGTTTTTTATCAATCTACACCCTTTGTTTGGGATAATGGTAAAGCAAAAGCTTACGCTGGTTTTGATGCTAATTTTGGGACACTTACTTCTGTGAATTTTAGTAAAATTAAAGTACCACAAGGAAATGGTGGTTATTTTGAAGCAAATTTAGAAGATGGTAGTCACCCAATAGTAGATGCTATTGGTGCTGAATTTAAATATGATCTTACAGATAAAATCACGGTTAAAAATGCTTTCAAATCTACAATTATAGACCTGAATTACAACGCAATCTTTGCAGCGCAATGGATGGGAGATGTTTCTAGTCAAGCAGATTTTGCTACTAACAACGGATGGAGTGATGTACAATTTACTAATGACAATAATGGCGCCGTTTTAGATGCGTCTACAGAGCTAAAAAGAGCCGATTTATGGTACATTAAAAAAGACATGAATAATTTTGCAAATAACTTATCTTTTAATTTTGATTTAGGAAAAACGAACTTAAATATAGGTCACTATTATTCTAATTGGTCTTCTGCACAAAACTGGAACTGGAGTAGTCTTGTTGTTTCTGCAGCTACAAACCCTCAATTAGTAAACGCTGTAAATACAGTTTCTGGAGAAGGATATACTTACAATGGTATCTCTGGAATTAGCTGGTTGCAAAGAGAATCTACTGTAAGGGGCACAGTTAATGCAATTTTTGCAGATGCAGATATAGAGGCTTCAGAGAAATTAAATTTTAATATTGGATTTAGATACGATAATGACAAATATTCTGGCTTTGGAGATCATGGAACTTGGGGGAATGATATAGGAGTTTTGCCAAATAATACTGCAGATAACGGTGTAAATATATTAACAGGCAATTATGTTCGTTGGGATTACGATGTGAATGAATTGTCTTATTCTTTAGCGGCAAATTATAAATTTAACAACAATACCGCTTCCTATATAAGACACTCTAAAGGTTTTAGAGCGCCTATAGAAGAATCTTTTTATGCAGCCGTAGAAAGTGGTGAAGGTAATGCAGCTTTAGAAGGTTTAAATATTACAGAAGTAACTCAAACAGAACTTGGGTTTAAATATTCTGGAGATCATATTGCTGTATTTGCAAATGCTTTTTACATGCAATTAGACAAAATTGCCTACCAAGATATTCAAGCTGGTGGTTTAGCAGAAAGGAAGTTTGCAAATGTTAAGAATTTAGGTCTAGAATTAGAAACCATTTTTAACTATGGTAATTTTGATTTAGCTTTTAACGGAACATTACAAAATCCAGAATATGCCGATTTTGAAGGTTCTCAAGAAAGCAACAATGGTAATATTGCCAGACGTATCTCTAAATTTTATTTTAATGTTAGACCAAGTTATAACTTTACAAAAGCGTTTAATCTCTACGCTAAATACTCTTATTTTGGTAGTAAATTTCAAGATATAGAAAACACCTTTGAAATACCTTCTTTTGGAGTTGTAAATGCGGGTGCCTCTTACAGCTTAGATAATATAAGGTTTGGTTTAGATGCTTCAAACTTATTTAACACTATTGCATTAACAGAAGCAGACGGAATAGCTGCTGGTGGTGTACCTGCTAATGGTCAAACTTTTATGGGAAGGTCTATTTTAGGTCGTGCTGTAAAATTATCAATTGCCATAAACTTTTAAAGAATAATTATTTGAATTAGATTGAGTTTGTTATTGTAAATACTGTTTAAATTTTAACTTAAACAGTATTTACTTTTTTCAGAAAACAAAAAAACACATCATTTTTATGAAAAATAAATCTATAAAATTTGCCTTATATCTAAACTACTTTGTGTTTGCTATTTTACTAAATAGTGTAGGCATTGTAATTAAACAAGCTATAGATAATTATAATATTGGTGAGACAGATGCAAGTATTTTAGAGGCATTTAAAGATTTGCCAATTGCCATTGTTTCTTTTTTTGTCGCTTCTTTTCTTCCTAAAATTGGGTATAAAAAAAGCATGTTACTTTCTTTAAGTCTTGTTTTCTTTGGCTGTATGTATATGTATTTTGGTAATACATTTGGCAGTAGTAAAATACTCTTTTTAACTATTGGTGTTGCTTTTGCTTTTATAAAAGTATCTGTATTTTCTATGATTGGTTTATTAACCGAAACAAAAGAAGAACACAGTAGTTTTATGAGTTACATAGAAGGCTTTTTTATGGTAGGTATTGCTTTGGCATATTTTATTTTTCCTGTTTTTTTTGACGAAAATAATCCTGATGCTTGGTTACAAGTTTATTTATTTTTAGCGGGTTTAATTGCGGTATCATTTTTAATGCTGTTATTTTCTAAAATTGAAATAAAAGTAGAAAAATCAGAAAATACAATACAACAAGATTTTTTAGCAATGTTAAAATTAATGGCATTGCCATTGGTAATTTTCTTTGTAATAAGTGCCTTTCTATTTGTAATGGTAGAGCAAGGAATTATGACTTGGCTACCAAGTTTTAATAAAGGCGTATTGTCTTTAAACGATTCTTTAAGCGTACAAATGGCAAGTATTTTAGCAATATCGCTTGCAATTGGTAGAGTTTTAGCAGGGTTTTTAGTAAAAAAAATACACTGGTTAAAAATATTAACGGTTTGTATTATTATTGCAATGCTAATTGTAGGGTTTATTTTACCAAGTGCGTTAACATTAAAATCTGTTGAAATAAACACAATTTCAAAAATTCCATTAATAGGTTTTGTCTTTCCAATAATTGGGCTCTTTATTGCGCCAATTTATCCACTAATAAATTCTGTAATTCTGTTTTCTTTACCTAAAAGAATGCACAGTTCTATGGCAGGATTAATCATTATTTTTTCAGCTTTAGGAGGAACTTTAGGTTCTCG
>JBLHGY010000012.1:0-22450 GCA_047616665.1 Polaribacter sp. | reverse complement strand
CGAAAAATGAAGTTTTATTTTCTGCATAAAATTCCGATTCACTTTTTTCTTTATTAACGCAAGAAACAAGTAATAAAATCAGAATGTTTAATGTTAGCAGTTTGTTCATTCGTATGTTTTACAACGTGATTTTATATGGTTTGTTGCGTATTTCAAGCACCTAATTTAGTAAATAATTACTAACAAAGAAAGTCCGGAGGACTTTTGCAAGTGAACAAAAAATAAGCCATTAATTTTGTATGGTGTTGTAACACGTTTTTTATTCACAAATTTTTAATATAATTATTTATATTTTCCTTTTATTGCCATTATGAAGTAGCCCAGACCTGTCAGAATTCCAGCTGATCCAAATAATAATCCTCCTAAATAAATGAATCCAGAGTTTCCTTGAATTGATTTGATTCCCACAAACAAAAATATTGAACTCAATAAGAGGTATACGAGTCCTCTATTAATAGCTTCTTTTTTTATCTTTGACCTGACATTCAAGTAAGAATTTTTTACTTCTGCTTTTGGTAAATTGAATTGTTTGCTTGCTTTTTTAATGGTGAAATTCATTAATTTAAGTTGTAGCATTTCGTATTTCAGAAACTTTTCTAAATCATTCAATTCTTTGTCATTCATATTCAGTTTTTTTTATAAGCGTTGTTATAACACATTTTTTAATTAGAAAATATTAAATATTCTCTGTCAATAATTTTATTTTCATTGTTTAATTCCAAAACATAAATTCCTTTTCGCGTTTGAAAATTAATTTTACACGGTGTTAGCAAATCGTTATTTTTCCTTTTTTATTCGACTAAAACTGGGATATGAACTTACATATTCAATAAATACACTATCTCCAATTTTTAATTTTTTATTCCGTGAGTCTTCGCGATATTTTTTTACTCCAACAATAAATTCATATGAATATGAGAATGTTTTTGAAACAGGACTGTTTCCCCAATAATTTTCTTCATTTATAATAATGGCTTTAGTTATTTCTGGATTTTTATTCAAGAGATAATTCTTCAAGTTTCCTCTAAAAACTATTCCGAACAAAAAATACAAGACAATTCCAGAAAATAGAAAAAGAGTCCATCTTTCAGTAATGTATTTCAGAATATTCTTTTTTTTCTCAATCTTTTTTTTCACAATAGATAATTCCTTTTTATTTCAGTTTACGTTTTTCCTTTATGTTTGCTAAATCGTTTTATTTTATCTTATTATATTTTATTTCAGCTGTATCAAGTATCATTGATTAAATTTAATTCGTGAGTGGAAAATTGAATAAATTCTTCTATTGAATAGTTTCTAATTTCGTTCATTTTGTAACTAGTTTATACTTCTCTTAATTTTATTTTTTCAAACTGCATAATTGCATTCAGTATTAGTTTTATTCTAATTCCTACTAATGACAAGTATTTTGTATTTCTAAATTCAGTCATAATTCCAATTAGTCTATAATCTACTGAATGAACTTTTTCCTCATCAGCATCAATAATCATTAGCCATAGGCCACAACCGCTAATTCCATAAAAATGAGTTCCGGTTTTCTCTTTTAGACCAGTTTTAATGTTTGTTCCTTTTCCCTTCATGTCGAACATGTAAAAGACGTCTGGGTTAAATTTATAATAATCATAAACTTTTTGTGAACTAGGATAAACGTAATATGCTTGTGCTACAGGTTCGGTTTTTCCATTTATATCTTTTTTACTTTTTTCAGGATAACCCATGACACAATAATTTGTTGCGTCTAGTAATTTTTTATGGTCTCTTATTTTTGAAATGGGAAGGAATTTATAAGCTTTTATTAAATCAGGAAGAGTTCTATCATCTAGAATAACATATGCCAAATCAATCTGGACATCTTTGTCAAGATTTGTTTCTCTTAAACCTCCAACAAGAGATACGTGTCTAGTTTGACCTATTCTTATATAAAGTTGATTTTCATCTGACCATCCATCAGTTACATGCGAAGCGGTAAGAAGAAAATGTAAGTCATTAATTTTGACAAATACACCACTTCCATGAGGTTTAAAACCATTTTTGTCTTTAACCAATAATTGACACGTATGACGAAGTATTGTTTCGCCAGTCATTTTATTAATTAAATCGTCAATCTGTTTATTTAAATCTACTTTCTTTTTCAAATTACTTACAACGTTGTTCTACAAGATTAGTTGCGATGTTTAAGCACTAAATTTAGTAAATAATTACCGCCCAAGAAAGTCCGCGAGGACTTTCGTAAGTTGGCTAGAACTAGCAATAAATTATATACGGTGTTGTAAATAGTTATTTTTCTGATTCAAATGTTTTTCCATTCCACGAATAGCTCTTTTGTCTTTCAATCGAATCAACTTTGTATTCATCGTTTAGGAATGATTTAGTCATTAATATTTGTCTTTTATTGCCGAATTTTTGATTTGGAAATCTATATTCAAATCTTGGTTCTGGTCCGTCACAATGTAGATTGTCAATTTCTGGAAGTTTAATTAATTCACCTTCTTTTGTTTTTATCAAATAAGTCGAATAATAATTCGTGCAACACGCATCGTATCCAGATTCCAAACGTATTATTTGTTCAATGTTTTTCAAATTATCAATATCCAAAACCTCGATTGAAGTTCCACTATAAAATTCTAATTCCGATATTTTAATTTCATAAAGTGTTTGTCCGTTTTTATCTTTTAAATAAATAGGAATTGGTTCAGGTGCATTTTCGGTAGGAAAATTTTCCCAATATTTTTTCATTGTTAGTGAGTCAATTTCCGTTAAATGATATTCCTCTGATTTTATAAAATCTTTTGATTCTTGACCAAAAGAGTTCAAGAATGTGAGCAAAATTATTATAAGTATCGAGTTTTTCATAATTATTTACAACTGCTTATATGAAGCACAAAGTGCTCGTTTACGGGGTTTCATTTCCGGATAACAGGAACTTTTCTTCCTTTTATGATTTGTATTTTTTTTTGTTTAAATATTTAAACCTACGGGGTCTTAAAAAAAATGAATGCCGTTTTTTAAAAAAAAAATAAAGATAATGAGGTTGTGTATAAAATGTGTGTTTAAATTAGTCCAAAATATGTTGCTAAAAGTCCTATTTTATACCGTTATTTTGGGTTACCCCTTGCATTAAGGTTTGCTACGGTACACAAAACCGATATATGTAAGAGCATAGGCTTAAAATTAAATAATTTTCTCGGCTTTTTTTTAGGTTTCTATGAGTAGCTGTTTTTTACTTGGCTCGCGAATCTTGGTAGCAAATTACTATTATTATAGGTTTCAAATAGATTAATTATAAGAGAACAAGCCATTGCTGTTCTTAGAATTAGTGAAAGGAATGCACTCTAAATGGCAAGCTTTTAAAAAATGTCGGAAACAGGTTGGAAATTTAAAGTCTATAAAAACAAAAAACCGTTGAAAATCAAAAGATTAACAACGGTTATTGTACTGAAGGCGGGACTTGAACCCGCACGGCCATTACTGACCACTGGATTTTAAGTCCAGCGTGTCTACCAATTCCACCACTTCAGCATTGGTACTTTTTACTAAATAGAGCGAAAGACGGGATTTGAACCCGCGACCCCCACCTTGGCAAGGTGATGCTCTACCCCTGAGCTACTTTCGCAGTCAATGTAAATGAACTTAGCTCCTCTTCAAGGACTCGAACCTTGGACCCTCTGATTAACAGTCAGATGCTCTAACCAACTGAGCTAAAGAGGAGTTTGCTACACGTTTTGTGTTTAGCGAGTGCAAATATATATCTTTTTAAGACATCTCCAAACGTTTTGTGAAAAAAAAATGTTTTTTTTTCATTCTAAGAAATTAAAGATAAACGCTTCTTTAATTTTCAAAATTGTGTATTTTTGCCCTGATAATATGCTTATTCTATAAGCGCAAACTATTATATGGACAAATTTTCGTTCTTAAACGCAGCACATACAGGCTTTATCGCCGATTTATACGATCAATACTTAGTCAATCCTGATGCCGTTGAACCTAGCTGGAGAAGCTTTTTTCAGGGGTACGATTTAGCAAATGAAGATTATTCTTTTTCAGAACAAGAGACTCCTGTAGGAATTCCTCAAGAAGTTAAAAAAGAGTTTTTGGTAGCAGATTTAATAAATGGCTACAGAACAAGGGGGCACCTATTCACGGAAACAAACCCTGTTAGAGATAGAAGGCAATATGCCCCAACTTTAGAACTTGATAATTTTGGTTTAACGGAGAATGATCTTGATAAAGAATTTTCAGCGGGTGATATTTTAGGCTTAGGAAGAGTGAAACTTTCTGTAATTGTCAATCATTTAAAAAAGGTTTACTGTGATTCTATTGGTGTAGAATACATGTACATGCGAAACCCAGAGAAATTAAAGTGGTGGCAACAGCGTTTAAATAAGAATGAAAATCACCCCAAGTACTCTGTAGATGCAAAAAAATATATTCTTTCTAAAATAAATCATGCAGTAACTTTTGAAAGTTTCTTACAAACAAAATATGTGGGTCAGAAGCGTTTTTCTTTAGAAGGTGGTGAAGCTTTAATTCCAGGAATAAGTGTTGCTCTTAGAGATGCAGCTGAAATTTTTGGAGTCAAAGAATGTGTCTTAGGAATGGCACACAGAGGGCGTTTAAATACCTTGGTTAATATTTTTAAAAAACCGGTACGAGATCTATTTAGCGAGTTTGAAGGAAAAGATTTTGAAGATGATGATATAGACGGAGATGTAAAATACCATTTAGGTTTAACGTTAAGTAAAACCTACAGAGATGGCAACTCTATTAAGATGAACTTAGTTCCAAATCCATCTCATTTAGAGACTGTAGCGGCAGTTGCAGAGGGAATAACACGAGCTAAGATAGATAGAAAATACAACGGAGACTCCAGTAAAATTTTACCAATTATAATCCATGGAGATGCAGCTATTGCTGGGCAAGGTATTGCTTACGAAATAGTTCAAATGGCAAAATTAAATGGGTACAAAACTGGTGGAACCATTCATATTGTAGTAAATAATCAAGTTGGTTTTACCACCAATTACTTAGATGCACGATCAAGCACCTATTGTACAGATGTTGGTAAAGTTACTTTATCACCTGTTTTGCATATAAATGCAGATGACACAGAGGCGGTTTGTCATGCAATGCAAATGGCATTAGAGTTTAGGATGCGTTTTAAATCTGATATTTTTATAGACCTTTTAGGATATAGAAAATACGGTCATAACGAAGGTGATGAACCTCGTTTTACACAACCAAAACTATACAAAGCAATCTCAAAACATAAAAACGTAAAAGATATTTACGCTGAAAAATTATTACAAGAAGGCGCTATAGGTGCATCTCATCTATCTGAAATTACTGCAGAATTTAAAGAGATGTTAGAGAAAGAATTCGATTTATCTAAGAAAGATAAAAAGTCTAAAGTAAAAGAATTTATGAAATCTACTTGGGAAGCTTTTGATAGAGAAGACCTCTCTACAATGTTAGAGCCAGTAGATACTTCATACAAAGCAACGCAGTTAAAGAATATTGCAAAAGTAGTTTCTACGGTTCCTGAAGGTGTAAAGTTTTTAAGAAAAGCAGAGCGTATTTTAGAAGGTAGAGCTAAGATGGTATTTGAAACCAATAAGTTAGATTGGGGAATGGCAGAGAATTTAGCCTATGGTTCTTTAATGGAAGAAGGTTTTAATGTTCGAATTTCTGGGCAAGATGTAGAAAGAGGAACTTTTTCTCATAGACATGCTGTTTTACGTGATGAGGTTACAGAAGAACGTATTAATTTATTAAATAAAAATCTTGATAGTAAAGGAGAGATGTCTATTTACAACTCTCTATTATCAGAATATGGTGTTTTAGGTTTTGATTATGGGTATGCCATGGGAAACCCGAATACATTAACAATTTGGGAGGCACAGTTTGGAGATTTTTCTAACGGAGCCCAGATAATGTTTGATCAATATATTTCTGCGGCTGAGGATAAGTGGAAACTGCAAAACGGAATTGTAATTTTATTACCTCACGGGTATGAAGGGCAAGGTTCTGAGCATTCATCTGCAAGAATAGAGCGGTATCTGCAATTGTGTGCAATAGACAATATGACCGTTGCAAACTGCACAACACCGGCAAATTTCTATCACTTATTGCGCAGACAAATGAAGCGTGATTACAGAAAACCTTTGATTGTATTTACTCCGAAGAGTTTGTTGCGTCACTCGAAAGTAGTAAGTACTGTAGAAGAGTTAGCAACTGGAGAATTCCAAGAAGTAATAGACGATACAATGAACCCAGATAAAGTAAAGAAACTAGTTTTCTGTATGGGTAAATTTTATTATGATTTATTAGAAGAAAGAGAAATTTTAGAAAGAGATGATGTTGCTTTAGTTAGAATTGAGCAATTATTTCCTTTACATTTAGAAAAATTACAGAAAGTAATAGATAGGTATCCGAATGTAGTAAACTATGTTTGGGCACAAGAAGAACCTAGAAATATGGGTGCTTGGAGTTTTATGTTAGAGCGTTTTGATTTGGTAAAATTAAATGTACGTTCTCGTAAATACTACGCAGTGCCAGCAGCAGGTTCTAGTACACGTTTCAAAAAACGTCATAAAGCCGTTATTGATAGTGTTTTTAATGATAATAAGTAAGTAAAAGTTCTGTTCTGAAGTTTTGGAAAAGAACAAACTAATAAAAAGCTAATATTTTTTTAGCAAAAGTAAAACAAGAAACCATGAGTGTTTTAGAAATGAAAGTTCCTTCTCCGGGAGAATCGATTACAGAAGTAGAAATTGCAACTTGGTTAGTTGAGGATGGAGATTACGTTGAAAAAGATCAACCAATTGCAGAGGTAGATTCAGACAAAGCTACTTTAGAATTGCCTGCAGAAGAAAGTGGAATTATCACTTTAAAAGCAGAAGAAGGTGATGCGGTAGAAGTTGGCGCAGTTGTATGCTTAATAGATACAAGTGCTGCAAAACCAGCCGGTGATGCACCTGTAAAATCAGAAGCTCCAAAAGAGGAAAATAAAATTGAAGCTCCAAAAGCTACACCAGCTGCAACCTATGCAACAGGAACTGCTTCACCTGCAGCCAAGAAAGTTTTGGCAGAAAAAGGGATTGCTACTTCGGCTATAAAAGGAACAGGAAAAGATGGTAGAATTACCAAAGAGGATGCTGTAAAAGCAGTGCCATCTATGGGAACACAACCAGCAAACGGTTCTAGAGGAACAGAACGCAAGAAAATGTCTATGTTGCGCAGAAAAGTGGCAGAACGTTTGGTTGCGGTAAAAAACGAAACGGCAATGTTAACTACCTTTAACGAGGTAAACATGCAACCAATTTTTGATTTACGTAAACAATATAAAGAGAATTTCAAAGCAAAACACGGTGTTGGCTTAGGTTTTATGTCTTTCTTTACCTTGGCGGTGGTGAGAGCTTTAAAAATGTATCCTGATGTAAATTCTATGATTGATGGAGATTTTCAAATAAAACAAGACTTTCAAGATATTTCGATTGCAGTTTCTGGGCCGAAAGGATTAATGGTGCCTGTCATTAGAAATGCAGAAAATTTATCTTTTAGAGGTGTAGAATCTGAAGTAAAACGTTTGGCAATTAGAGCAAGAGACGGGCAAATTACAATTGATGAAATGACAGGTGGAACTTTTACAATTACCAATGGTGGTGTATTTGGCTCTATGCTTTCTACGCCAATTATAAATCCTCCACAAAGTGGAATTTTAGGAATGCACAATATTGTAAACAGACCAATGGCAGTAGATGGGCAAGTGGTAATTCAACCAATTATGTATGTTGCATTGTCTTATGATCATAGAATTGTAGATGGTAGAGAGTCTGTTGGTTTTTTAGTTGCAGTAAAAGAAGCATTAGAAAATCCCGTAGAATTTTTAATGGACAATAATCCTACAAAAGCATTAGAAATGTAACTCAAAATTTGAGTTTATAAATATAAAAATCCTGAGCTTTTAGCTTGGGATTTTTTTGTTTCATTTGTTTCTATGGTTTCAAAAAGATAACTTCGCTATTCAAGAGGGTATCCAAATTGAAATAGCTCTCTTCATAAAACACTATTATATGAAACAATTAAAGGGTAAAATAGTTTTAGTAACAGGTGGTGCTTCTGGCATTGGTAAAATAATGGTTCGTTTACTATTAGAGCGAGCAGCTAAAGTGATTATTTGGGATATTAATGAATTAAAAATAGCCGAAACTATTTCAGAATTTTCAAATAAAGGAACTATTTTAGGTTTTACTATTGATGTTTCTAATGTCAATCAAATTAAAGAGACCGCTCTTAAAGTAAAAGAAGAAATAGGTGTAGTTGATCTACTAATAAATAACGCAGGTATTGTGGCAGGAAAATATTTTCATGAACATACCACTTTAGATATCTTAAAAACAATGGCCATTAATGCCAACGCTCCTATGCATATAACCAAAGAATTTTTGAATGAAATGTTAGCTCAGAATTCTGGTCATATTTGTAATATTGCGTCTTCTGGTGGTTTAATTTCAAACCCTAAAATGTCTGTATATGCAGCAAGTAAATGGTCTTTAGTTGGTTGGTCTGATAGTTTACGACTTGAGATGGAGCAATTAAAAAAGAACATTAATGTAACCACGATTATGCCTTATTTTATTAATACAGGAATGTTTGATGGCGTACAATCTAAACTACCAATTTTGAATCCAGAAGTTGCTGCGCTCACCATTATAAAAGCCATAGAAAAAAATAAAAGAATGGTTACTATTCCAGGGTACATCTATAGACTTATAAAATTAGGACAAGGCTTAATGTCTATTAATGTATTAGATTGGTTTGCAGGAAATGTATTAGGTATTTATAAAACAATGGAGCACTTTACAGGACACAAAAAGTAATTGAATAGATTATTTTTAAAAAGAGTTTAAAATTAAATTTTTGCAAGTATAAAGGGTGAGAAAAAAATGACCTTTTATCAATACTTTTAGAACTTTTATATTTGTAAATAGTCAATTTTATATTTATTTTTGTGGAAGATTTAAAATCAATATATCATGAAAAAAATAAGTTTACTAGTTATTACCTTAATAGCATTTTCGGCTGCCTCATTTAGTCAAAATACATTTACTTTATCGAGTACAGACTTAGGAGGTCAAGCTACGAAAACAGAGGAATTTAATGGTTTTGGATGTGAAGGTGAAAATAAATCACCACAACTTTCTTGGGCAAATGCACCAGAAGGAACCAAAAGTTTTGCAATAACAATGTACGATCCAGATGCACCAACAGGAAGTGGATGGTGGCATTGGGTAGTTTTTGATATTCCAGCAAATATGAATGAATTAGTTACCAACGCAGGGAACCTAAATTTAAATTTAGTACCAAAAGGAGTTATACAAAGTATTACAGATTATGGTATTAAAGGTTTTGGAGGCCCTTGTCCGCCAGCAGGTCATGGTTTGCATAAATATGAAATAACAGTGCATGCATTAAAGACAGCTACGTTGGGCTTAGATGAAAACACAAATGCTGCCGTTGTTGGTTTTTATTTATGGAATAATACATTAGCAAAAGCGAGTATTGTAAGTTATTATAAGAGAGATAAGAAATAAGTTTTTTTATTTTATAAAATTAAATCCCAAGCTTTTGTTTGGGATTTTTTTGTTACTCTTTTTTGAATCTCTTTTTTATTATTTTTTGTTTCCATTCATCTCCAAAAAAATCAAAAACATTCAGAGAATAGATTCCTATAATTACGGTCCAAGATAATAGAAGCCATAAAAAAACACTCCAATTCGAGGCATCAGTAATTGCAAGAATAACAGGAGCTATTAAACTTAAAATTGCAACGGAAAGAAGTTTGTAAAGTCCTTTTATATTTTCAATGTAAGCTTCTTCTTTTCTAACTTGTTTTATTTCTTTCTTTTTATCAGAATCAATAATATCGATTTCAAAAACAGCAGCCAAAGATTTTATGGATTCGAATCCTGCATTTTCCCCGTTTTCTATCCGTTGTATCGTTCGAATACTCAATCCGCTCATTTCTGCCAATTGTTCTTGAGACCAGTGGCGTTGCAATCGCATTTCTTTAAGATCTCTTAAGTTAATTGTAGTTGGCTTCATATTATTTTCAATATTATTTATTGGACAAAGATAGGAATTCACTTTTCTATAGCCTTGTAGGTAATAAGTAATGCATACGACACGCAAACGACAGCAATCCGACACACAAACGAATTTACTAAAAAGAGAAACATTAAAGAACTTTACTTATTTTTAGTATTATTTTTTATGAAACTATTTCTGATTGTTTACCTTGCAGTAAAAACGCTTCAATGCCAAAGAACCCTGAATTAGAACTCGCCATACAATTTATTGAGAAAACAGATAGAAATCTTTTTATTACAGGAAAAGCAGGTACAGGGAAAACCACTTTTTTACATAAAATTAAGCAAGAATCATTAAAAAGAATGGTTATTGTTGCACCCACAGGCGTCGCAGCAATTAACGCAAAAGGGGTAACTATTCATTCTTTTTTTCAAATGCCTTTTGGTCCTATTTTACCAAATCAGATTGCAAACACAAACCAACAACGGAAATTTTCTAAAACAAAAATTGATATTATAAAATCTTTAGATTTAATAATTATTGATGAAATTAGTATGGTGCGTGCAGATTTATTAGACGGCATAGATCAAGTAATGCGTCGTTATAAAAACCGAAATAAAGTGTTTGGTGGCGCACAAATTTTAATGATAGGAGATTTGCAGCAATTAGCACCCGTTGTAAAACCGCACGAATGGAGCCTATTGCAACAATATTACAATACAGTATACTTTTTTAGTTCTAAAGCGTATCAAGAAGCAAATGTGGTTTCCATAGAATTAAAACATATTTACCGTCAGAAAAACGAAGATTTTATTAAAATTTTAAATGAAATTAGAACAAATACGTTGTCTGATGCTTCTGCTGAAATTTTAAATAAAAATTACAATCCATCTTTTTCGCCAACCAAAGAAGAAGGCTATATCACCCTAACAACACATAATAACAGAGCCAATTTAATTAACGACTCTGAACTGAACAAACTTAAAATTAAAAGCACCTTTTTTAAGGCAGAGATTTCTGGAAAGTTCAGTGAAAACGCCTATCCAAATGCAGAAAGATTAGAATTAAAAGTAGGTGCGCAAGTCATGTTTCTTAAAAATGATTCTTCTACAGACAAAAGATATTACAACGGAAAAATAGGTATTATTACCGCAATTTCTAAAGAAACGGTTACAGTACAATGTCCTAATGAGCCGGATGAAATTGTTACCGAAAAAGAGACCTGGTCGAATATTAATTATTCAATCAACGAAGAAACTAAAGCTATAAAGGAAGAGATGATAGGTGCTTTTTCTCAAATTCCGTTAAGATTGGCTTGGGCAATAACCATTCATAAAAGTCAGGGTTTAACCTTTGAAAGAGCCATTATAGACGCAGAAGCTTCCTTTGCACACGGCCAAACCTATGTGGCACTAAGTAGGTGTACCTCTCTAGAAGGTTTGGTTTTAAAAACGCCCATTACTAGTAGCGCTATTATTAATGATAATACCGTAAGTATTTTTAATGAAAGTGTAGAAGAGAATCATCCTGACGAAAGTATTTTAAATGAATCTGAGAAATATTTTCAGTTAAATTTAATTTCAGAAATATTAGATTATCAGCCATTGCTATACCCAATAACAAGGTTAATAGATATTTTTTACAGCAACAGAACAAGTATCAAAGGAGATGTTATAGATCATTTACAAACCATAAAAGATGACGGAATAGTAGCTTTAATGAAGATTTCTAACGGATTTAAAAATCAGTTAAATACACTTTCTGAAGATGATGTTCTTCCTGAAAATAGTTCTAAAATTCAAGAACGCTTTATAAAAGCAATTACTTATTTTCTAAATACAACCAAGAATAGTATTCAAAAACCTATAGATACAATTACCTTTTCTACAGATAATAAAGCTGTAAAAAAAGACTTTTCAAAACAGTTTGATTCTTTGCAAGAAAAGCTAGAGGAGAAGTTATTTGCATTGCAGAAAATGGTAAAAGGTTTTAAAGTTCAAGAATATTTGCAAGTAAGAGCAAATGCCGTTTTGCAAAAAACCGAGCCTATTAAAAAGAAGAAGGTTGCTTCTAAACGAGACCCTATTTTAGC
Source organism: Polaribacter sp. (assembly GCA_047616665.1). Classification (GTDB taxonomy): domain Bacteria; phylum Bacteroidota; class Bacteroidia; order Flavobacteriales; family Flavobacteriaceae; genus Polaribacter. Next base: position 10,269 of record JBLHGY010000012.1, on the reverse strand, counting down.
TTTAAAATTACGTGAACTAAGAGATGATATTGCAAAATCTTTAGAAATTGCACATTTTCAGATTTTTACACAAGAGACTTTATATGCCTTGTGTGACGATTTACCTAGAACTGAAAAGGAATTATTAAAGGTTGTTGGAATGGGAAAAACGCGTGTGACAAAATATGGAGAAGAAATTCTAGAAACCATTAAAGTGTACTGCAAGAAAAACGGAATTAACAGCTTAAACGAACAAAAAAAAGAAGATAAAAAGCCAACCAAGCAAATTTCTTTTGAACTCTTTAAAGCAGGTTTATCAATAAAAGAAATTTCTAAAGAACGCAGTTTAACTGCCGGAACTATAGAGAACCATTTGGCAAATTATATTTCCTCTGGTGACATCGATGTTTTAGAATTGATTCCATTAAAACGGTATAAAAACATTCGAAATCAGGTGGAAGCAGCCGGCGAAGTAAAAGGGTTAACGGCGCTTAAAGAAAAAGTAGATGGCAGCATTACTTATATGGAGTTGAAAATGGTTTTAATGTCTATGGAGATGTAAGCTTTCTACTTCAAATCTTTCAATAACAATTGCACTGTTTTTCGTCCATTCCATTCATTTTCATCTAAGGCATACACAATATCAAATTCGTTTTTTACAAGGGCCATTTTAGCACCTAAATTAAAACCAATAGCATTGTATGTTTTTTTATTATCACCTTGAAAAACATTCAATTTTAAATGCGTTTTGTCTGCACCCACTTGTTTGCCATATCCATTATCTCGAACACAAGTAGATGTAAAAGTAGGTTTCATATTCATCGGTCCAAAGGGAGCCATTTGTTGAATAATTCTAAAAAACTTAGGTGTAATTTCAGACAAATCTATGGCAGCATCTATCGTAATTTCTGGAGTTAATAATTTTTTATCGATGGTTCTTTCAACAACTTCTTCGAACTTGTTTTTAAAATTTTGATAATTTTCCGGCAAAAGCGTTAAACCAGCAGCGTATTTATGGCCGCCAAATTGTTCTATAAATTCGCTACATTCTTCTAATGCATTGTACACATCAAAACCTTTTATAGAACGTGCAGAAGCGGCTAACTTATCGCCACTTTTAGTAAAGACCAAAGTAGGTCTGTAGTACTTTTCAATCAATCTAGAGGCAACAATACCAATAACACCTTTGTGCCAATCTTCTTGAAAAACAACAGAAGAAAATCGTTCTTCTTCCTTCTTATCAATAATTTGAATAAGTGCTTCATTGGTAATTCGTTTGTCTAATTCTTTTCTGTCTGCATTAAAAATCTCTATGGAAGCAGCAAACTCAACAGCAGAATCAAAATCCATTTCCGTTAAAAGTTCTACAGCGTAATTACCATGTTTTATTCTTCCAGCAGCATTTATTCTTGGCGCAATTATAAAAACTACATCGGTAATAGTAAGGACTGTTTTTTTTGTCTGATGAATAATGGCTTTAATTCCGTTTCTAGGACTTTGATTAATTACTTGCAACCCATAATATGCTAAAACTCTGTTTTCGCCATTCATAGGAACAATATCTGCGGCAATAGCAGTAGCCACCAAATCTAAATAGGGCACAAAATCTTCAATGGTTTGATTTCTAGAAACTCCAAGCGCTTGTATCAGTTTAAAACCAACGCCACAGCCACAAAGCTCATCAAAAGGATAGGTGCAGTCTTCTCTTTTTGCATTTAAAACAGCCACTGCTTTTGGTATTTCTGGACCTGGTTTATGGTGATCGCAAATAATAAAATCAATATTTTTTTCTGACGCGTATGCCACTTTTTCAATGGCTTTAATACCACAATCTAAGGCAATAATTAAAGAGAAATCATTGTCATGCGCAAAGTCTATGCCTAGATAAGAAACCCCATAGCCTTCTGCATATCTATCCGGAATGTAAGTTGCAATATTAGGAGTGATCGTTTTTAAATACGAAGCAACTAGTGAAACAGAAGTTGTCCCGTCTACATCATAATCGCCATAAACTAAAATATTTTCGTTGTTTGCGATAGCGGTTTCAATTCTTGCAACTGCAGCATCCATGTCTTTCATTAAAAAAGGATCGTGAATATCTTCTAAGCTGGGTCTAAAGAAATTTTTAGCATCCTCAAATGTTTCAATATTTCTTTGAAATAATACATTAGCAATCGTTAAATCTACCTGTAAATCTTGGGCTAATTTTTCTATTTTTTCTTTATCTGGTAGTGGTTTTAAAGTCCATCTCATAGCATTTTATTGACTTTATTTTAAATTTCGTGTAGAAAAATTTCAATTTCTACCTCTGAAAACTGACGAAACATTTCCATAACGCCACAGTATTTTGTTACCGATAAGTTTACAGCTTTCTGTATTTTTGCTGGCTGTAATTCGCTATCCGTAAAATGATAATCAACCTTTACTTTATTGTAAAATTTCGGATGTTCATCTGTTAACTCTGCTGTTACTTCAATTTTGAAATTAGCAACTTCTGCACGCATTTTTTCTAACAAAGAAACTACATCTAATCCAGAACAACCCGCTAAAGAAGATAGCATTAATGCTTTAGGGGCAAAACCAACCACATCTCCATTATCTTGAGACTTGTCAAACATGGTAAATTCGTATCCGCTAGGGTTATCACTTTTAAACTGTGATTTTTCTGTCCAAACTGTTTTAATTATATTTTTAACCATAAGTTCTATTTTTTACAAATGAAGTATTAAATTGTAGATTACTACAAATGTAGGTACATTAATAAATTTAAAGATATAAAAAATGGCTTTAGTAACACCACTTTCAGCAGCACACGATTTAGAAACTAAAGAATTGGCAGAATTTTTTAACGAGACCTTAGGTTTTTGTCCGAATTCTGTATTAACCATGCAACGCAGACCTGCTATTTCTAAAGCTTTTATAAATTTGAATAAAGCAGTAATGGCCAATGAAGGACGCGTTACGTCTGCATTAAAAAGAATGATTGCTTGGGTTTCTAGCAACGCAACTGGTTGCAGATATTGCCAGGCACATGCAATTAGGGCTGCAGAGCGTTACGGTGCAGCGCAAGAACAATTAGACAATATTTGGGAATACAAAACACATGCTGCTTTCTCAGAAGCAGAAAGAGCCGCTTTAGATTTTTCTTTGGCAGCTTCTATGGTGCCAAATGCGGTGGATGCTAAAATTAAAGAGACTTTATATACGTATTGGGATGAAGGAGAAATTGTGGAGATGTTAGGTGTTATTTCTCTCTTTGGATATTTAAATAGGTGGAATGATTCTATGGGAACAAGCTTAGAAGAAGATGCTATAGAAAGCGGAAATCAGTTTTTAGGAAAAAACGGTTTTGAAGTTGGGAAACACAACGGTTCTCAATATTAAAGTTATTTCTTTAGTGTTAAGGCTTCATTTTCAAAAGACAAACCTTTAAAACCTGTTTGTATAAAATTTCTAATATTTTGATGCGAAGTGCCATTTTTATCTTCTAAAACAGTTTGATAATGTTCGCCAAAACATAATAAAGTTTCTTCTTTTGTGAACTCTTGGTGCATAGCAAATGCAAACAACTTACAAGAACCATTATTTTCTCCTGCATTATTTATAATGTCTCCGTTTGTAAATGCGGTTGGATTAAAATTATAGTGGTCCTCAATTACTTGCATGGTTTCTTTGAAAGTAATTGCGGTTGGCGTTGTTTTTAGTTTGGTTTTGAATTCTGTGATGGTCATAATTATTAGTTTAATTTACTTCTTCCCGTCAACAATCACAACAATTTCCTCTTTTGGCGGTTTATTTGTGTAATGTGCTAAAACTTCAGTGGCAGTTCCTCGAATGGTTTCTTCAAACATTTTTGTCAATTCTCTAGAAACAGAAACGTGTCTATCTGCACCAAAATAGGCTATAAAATGTCCTAAGGTTTTTATTAATTTAAAAGATCACTCCGAATTAATAAGGGGCTAAGCTAGCCATCTTAAAATAAAGTACAAAATCATACACAGAAAATATTAATTGAAAAAGGCTCAAGGATGTAAAAAAGTATAATTTTTTTTAGAATTGAAATACACTATTAATAATTCTAATTGCTAAATTTTAAATAATATTAAATTTTAAGTATTCATTTTTTTAAATCGATAATAATTGGATAAATACCTAATTATTTAAATTTAAAATACATAAAATTAAGTATAAATACTTATTTTTGATTTAAAATACGTAGTTATGCAAACGGTTATTGTTGTAGGAAATGGAATGGTTGGTTACAAGTTTTGCGAGAAATTTGCAGCGAAATCTAAAAGTAAAGATTTTAAAGTCATTGTTTTTGGAGAGGAGCCAAGGCCTGCTTATGACAGAGTTCACTTAAGTGAGTTTTTTGAAAATCAAGATGCAAAAGCACTTGAAATGGCGCCTTCAGAATGGTATTTAGAAAATAATATCGATTTAATTGTTGGTGAAAGGGTTGCTGATATTGATCGAAGTACGAAAACAATTATCACAGCAAAAAATAAGGTTTTAAAGTACGATTACTTGGTCTTGGCGACGGGTTCATCCGCATTTGTTCCTTCGATAAAAGGCGCAGAAAAAGAAGGTGTTTTTGTCTATAGAACCATTGAAGATTTAGAAGGAATGTTGGGGTATGCAGCAAAATTAAAGGCTAAAAATCCAAAGGCAAGAGCAGCTGTTTTGGGTGGAGGTTTATTGGGTTTAGAGGCTGGTAAAGCTGTTATGGATATGGGTTTAGAGCCTCATATTGTAGAATTTGCTCCTAAATTAATGCCAAGACAATTGGATGCGAGAAGTAGTAAAGTATTGCAATTAAAATTAGAATCGATTGGGTTAAATATACATTTAAGCAAAGCGACCAATAAAATTTTAGGGAACGGCGCTATTGTAGGAATGGAGTTTGGCGAAGATGATGTTTTAGATGTAGAAATGTTAGTGGTTTCGGCCGGAATTCGTCCAAGAGACGAACTTGGCAAAACCTGTGGATTAGATATGGGGGTTCGTGGCGGAATTGTGGTGAACAATAAAATGCAAACTTCAGATGAAAATATTTTTGCAATTGGTGAAGTTGCTTTGTACAACCAAATGATTTATGGTTTGGTAGCGCCTGGTTACGATATGGCAGGAGTTGCTGTGAATCAAATTATTGGAAACGTAGAGCATTTAATGCCAGATGATATTGATATGTCTACCAAATTAAAATTAATAGGAGTTGATGTAGCTAGTTTTGGAGAACCTTTTATGCCAGCATCAAAAGGGCATTCTATTATTTTTGAAAATAAAGCACAACATTTATATAAGAGAATTAATGTTAGTCATGATGGTAAAAAACTGTTAGGAGGAATTTTAGTTGGAGATGCATCAGACTATAATATGTTGCATCAAGTATTTTTAAACGGAATGAAAATCCCTGAAGATCCATCTCAATTAATTTTGCCCGCAAGTGAAGGAGGTTCCTCTTTTGGAAGCGTTTTAGATTTACCTGATACTGCCCAAGTTTGTTCTTGCGAAAGTATTAGTAAAGGCGATGTTTGTTGCTCAATTACAGAAGAAGGCTGCAATAATTTAGGCGATGTAATTACAAAAACCAAAGCAACAACTGGCTGCGGAGGTTGTAAGCCCATGGTTACCGATTTGGTTAATGAAACTTTAAAATCTTTAGGAAAAGAAGTAAAAGAAACCATTTGCGAACATTTTGATTATAACAGACAAGAATTATATGATTTGATGAAAGTGAGTAAAGTTTCTACTTATGATGAAACTTTAAATACTTTTGGGAAAGGCCATGGTTGCGAAACGTGTAAACCCTTAGTGGCTTCTATTTTTGCAACGGTAACAATGGAAACAGCCAATCGTCAGCCATCAATTCAAGATACAAATGATCGATTTTTGGCAAATATTCAAAGAAATGGAACGTATTCTGTAGTTCCAAGAGTGGCTGCTGGAGAAATTACGCCGGATCAATTAATTGTAATTGGAGAAGTTGCAAAAAAATACGATTTATACACCAAGATTACTGGTGGACAAAGAATAGATTTATTCGGAGCACAAGTGCATGAGCTGCCATTAATTTGGAAAGAATTAATTGCTGCTGGTTTTGAAAGTGGACATGCATATGGTAAATCGTTAAGAACTGTAAAAAGTTGCGTGGGTGCTACTTGGTGCAGATATGGGATGCACGAAAGTGTCACTTTTGCTATCGAAATTGAAAATAGATACCGAGGTTTACGTTCTCCTCATAAACTAAAAGGCGGTGTTTCTGGTTGCATTAGAGAGTGTGCAGAAGCAAGAGGTAAAGATTTTGGATTAATTGCTGTAGATGGTGGTTGGAATTTATATGTCTGTGGAAATGGAGGTGCAACTCCAAAACATGCTATTTTATTGGCAGAACAATTAGACGATGAGACGGTTGTAAAATACTTAGACCGTTTTTTAATGTTTTATATACGAACAGCTGGACCTTTAGTAAGAACAGCACCTTGGTTAGATAAGTTAGATGGCGGAATTGGCTATCTAAAACAAGTGATTATTGAAGATACTTTAGGAATTGCCCAAGATTTAGAAACTGAGATGCAGGGTCTTGTAAATCGATACGAATGTGAGTGGAAACAAGCCATAGAAAACGAAGAAGTAATGAAACGTTTTAAGCATTTTGTAAATTCTGATGATACAGATGATACAATAGCGTTTGTGCCTATGCGAACTCAAAAAATGCCAAAAGCGTGGGTTTAGAGCAAGTAAGTTTGGAGTTTTTAGTTATTGGTAAACTGAAAAAGCAAGAAATAGGTTTTGTAAGTCTTTAGAAAACTTGTGGGTATTAGAAAAAAAAAGACAGTTAAAAGCAAATAAAGATGCAAGAAGTAGTAGCGAAATATCAATCAGTTTTAGAAGAAAATGTAACCGAATGGTTTAAAGTTGGGAAGAAAACGGATTTTCCAGAAAATTCGGGGGCTTGCATTAAATATAAAACCAAGCAAATTGCTGTTTATAATTTTACAAGAACAGGCAAATGGTATGCCACTCAAAATTTATGTCCGCATAAAATGGAAATGGTGCTATCTTTGGGTATGATTGGTGATAAAGAAGGAATTCCCAAAGTTGCTTGCCCAATGCATAAAAAGAATTTTTCTTTAGAAGATGGATCAAGTTTAGGGGGTGAAGCGTTGAAAATTGCTACTTATCCTGTTAAAATTACTGAAGGAAATGTGTATATTGGCTTTTCAGAATAAAAAGAAAAAATGAAGCCATCAAGATTTGAAACAGCAATCGCATTAATAGATAAAAAGAATGCGGAAGACGTAAACACGTATAAAGTTGTAGACATAGAATACCCTAAAGAATTATTGTATTCTCAACGAATGACAAGAAAGTTGTTACAGTTTGAGCCGAATGCATCTAAAGCACTTCAAATTGCAGCAAGGGCACAACATATTTGTCGTTGGAAAATTCAGCGAAATGAATATCCAATGGATAAAGTTGGGTATTTTAAATGGCGAGAAACATTGAAAAAAATGCACGCAGCTATAGCAGGAGAAATTTTAGAACAAGTAGGTTTTGATGATCAGTTTGTAGACCGAGTTCAAAAAATTATTTTGAAAAAATTAATCAAAAAAAATGAAGAATCACAAGCATTAGAAGATACGATTTGTTTGGTTTTTTTAGATTATTATTTTGAAGAGTTTGCAGCCAAACATACCGATGAAAAGGTAATAGACATCTTAAAAAAAACATGGGTTAAAATGTCTGATAAAGGACATGCGGCGGCCTTAACACTTACTTTTTCTGATAAAAGTTTGACGTTGGTAAAGCAAGCTATTTCATAATAAAACTAGTTAAAAATGATGAAAAACGGCAATTCATTAGACCAAAGAACGTTTGATAAATTAAGTCGTTTGTATATAATTGCTTTAAGTACCATTGCCCTTTCTGTGATAATTAGTCAGGTTTTAGTGCGGAATCATTTAGATACTCAAATAAGCGATTCGACGGTTATAAATGTTGCTGGTAGACAAAGAATGTTGAGTCAGAAATTAACCAAAGAAATTGTTTCTCTTTCTGTTTCTTCGGGTAAAAAAAACAGGGAAATACTTAAAAATAAAATTGAAGAAACGCTTTTTTTGTGGGAGTTGTCGCACAATTCACTACAAAATGGAAATGATAGTTTAGGACTTCCTAAAAAGAATAGTTTTACTATTTTAAGTAAGTTTAAAGGAATTAATCCTGTTTTTGATACCATTCAAAAAGCATCAAAATCACTTATAAAAAAAGTATCAGAAAATCCATTAATAGCGATGGATGTTTTGGCGGCAGACATCGAAAAAGTAATCAATAACGAAGCTTCTTTTTTATTGATGATGGATGAAATTGTAAATCAATATAGCTTAGAAGCAGATGAAAAGGTCGCTTGGTTAAGAACGTTAGAATTTTCTCTAATGATTTTAACATTGCTAATTCTTTTAGGAGAATTATTATTTGTCTTTTGGCCGGCAGCAAAGTCCGTAAAATCGACACTTTCAGAATTATTATCAGCAGAGAAAATTGCTAAAAAAATGGCTTTTAATGCAGATGAATTGAGTGTTTCTAAAGAAAAATCCATGAAAGAATTAAGGGCTTTAAGTCATGCCATGGATGAAACTTTATTATTTGCAAGAATTTCTGCAAATGGGAACTTAATTCATATGGGAAAAAAGTTTTCACGGTTGTTTAAGTTTTCGAAACGTAACAAAGAAATTTTGTTTTGGAATGTTTTATCTAGCAATGAAAACGAACAATTATTGATAGAAAATCTAATTACCAACCATAAAAAAACAGGTTGGCAAGGAGAGATAAAAGCAACCATTCAAAAAGGACAAGATATTTGGTTAGAAATGTCTATAATTCCTTATAGACCCACAGAAGATAAACTAGAATTATTAGTAATTGCCTCAGAAATTACCGCAAGAAAATCAGGTCAAATAGAAATTGAAAGATTGACAAATGCGAGTTTTGAAGAGAAAATGAGTCAGCAAAAAATAATCTCTAGCAAGATTATTGAAAATCAAGAAAAAGAACAGAACAGAATTGCGAAAGATGTACATGATGGTATTGGGCAGATGTTAACGGGGTTAAAGTTCAATTTAGAAAGCATTAACACCAATGATATGGAGAAAACAGCTTTAAAAATTGAACATTTAAAAGAGCTAACGACCAATATTATTAAGGGGGTACGAACAGCAACTTTTAATTTAACGCCGCCAGAATTATCAGATCATGGAGTGGTGCCTGCAATTTCAAAATTGACTAAAGAATTAGGGAAATTAACGGGGAAAGAAATTTTATTTTTTAATAAAAATGATTTTAACGAACGTTTAGATTCTTTGGTTGAAATAAATATTTATCGAATTACCCAAGAAGCCATTAATAATGCAATTAAATATGCAGAATCGTCACATATATTGGTGTCATTGTCGCACAGTAAAAATATGCTAAGTATTGTTATAGATGACGATGGTAAAGGTTTTGAGCCCTCTAAAATAAAGAAAGTAAAAAATAGTGATGGCGGGATGGGGATGACCTTTATGAAAGAACGCATTACATATATTGAAGGTAGGCTTTTCTTGAATTCTGAATTAGGAAAAGGGACAAGAGTAACTTTAAATATTCCTATTTAGTTTCTTTTATATTTCAAGAGGTCTTTTTTTGAACTCGTAGGTAATGCGATGCTCCGTAATGTTCCAAAATGTCAATAGGAGATCATAGATAAAGCGTATACATTGTCGAGGTGTTCAGTTTTTTTAATAGCATACAGCAAGCTAACGTGTGTAAAATTCTTTGCGACCAACTGTTTAAGAATGCGGATTGATACCATTAGAAAATCAAGTAATCCATAGAATTTATTTTAAATACGTAGTTTTGCTTAAAAAGCACTATTTTTGTAGGTATAATTTTAGTTTACAAGTATGATAAATGTAGTTTTAGCAGACGATCATGTTTTGGTAAGAGACGGTATCAAGGCACTTTTAGAAGATCAAACAGGAATTACTGTTATAGACGAAGCTTCCAACGGAAAAGAGGCTTTAGAAGTAATTTTAAAAAATAAACCGCACGTACTAATTGTGGATATTCGCATGCCCGAGATGAATGGAATTGAAGTGGTTGCTGAAATTACCAAACGGCAGATCGATGTAAAAACGTTGGTGCTTTCTATGCACGATTCAGAAGAATATGTTGTGAAATCCATACAAGCAGGAGCGCATGGTTATTTGTTAAAAGGTGCCAATAAAAAGGAGTTTTTGAAAGCTGTAAACA
>JBLHGY010000011.1:0-23699 GCA_047616665.1 Polaribacter sp. | reverse complement strand
TAGATGGGAGTTTGGAAGTGACGGTTGTAATGGAAACGATGGTTGGTATATTGATGACATTGTTATTTATAACTGCTCTCAAACTTTATCCGTAAACGATATAGACTTTTTAAATAAAAACGTTCGTGTTTATAACAATCCATCATCTGGAGTTTTTGAAATTAAAATGCAAAGTATTTCAGGATTCAAATATGACATCTACGATATTAGAGGAAAATCAATCATGCATAAAGTAGAAATTGATAATAATTCCTTTGATATAGACCTTGGAAATTATTCGAAAGGACTTTATTTCCTTAAGTTATATTCAAACTTAGGAAGTGTTACTAAAAAATTGATCTTAAAATAATAACATTTCATATTTATATCTAAAAAAGAGACTGATTTATCAGTCTCTTTTTTTATACCTTTGCCTCATGATAACAGAAACTAAAGAAACAACCAACATTTTTGGACTTAGAGCAATTATAGAAGCTATAGAATCGGGCTCTACACTCAACAAAATATACCTTCAAAAAGAATTGCGTGGTTCTCTTTTTTATGAGTTAAATAAATTGATAAAAGAAAAAGGAATCACGACTAGCTTAGTTCCTATAGAAAAATTAAATCGTTTGTCTAAAAACGGAAACCATCAAGGTGCCGTTGCTCAAATATCTCCAATAGAATTTCATGATTTAGAGGAACTTATAGAACAAACTCTAGAAAATAGTAAAGTACCCTTATTTTTATTATTAGATCAACTTTCTGATGTAAGAAACTTTGGGGCAATCATAAGAACTGCAGAATGCACTGGCGTTAATGGTATTATTATTCAAAAAGATGGAAGTGCTCCTGTAAATGCAGAAACTATAAAAACTTCTGCAGGTGCTGCTTTTAAAATACCTATTTGTAAAGTAGACCATATAAAAGATGCATTATATATTTTACAAGCTGCCGAAATTAAGACCGTTGCCGCTACAGAAAAAACAGAAGACTCTATTTACGATATAAACATGAACCAACCAATTGCAATTGTAATGGGTTCTGAACAGCGCGGTGTAAACCCTTCTATACTTAAAATGGTAGATTATAAGGCAAAACTACCCTTGTTAGGTGAAATAGCTTCCCTAAATGTATCGGTTGCATGTGGAGCTTTCCTATACGAGACTGTAAGACAAAGAATTACTACTGTTAAAAATTAAAAACACTTATTTTAGTTCTTCCTCTTGCTCCTCCCCGATTTCTGGCGGAGCAAAATTACCATTTTCATCAAATAAAAGATCAAATGCAGTTTTTGAGAACTGATGCTCTTTTTTGATAAGTCCTTTTTTTCGATAAAAAACAGCAAAAACCAAACCGATTAACAACCCGGACAAATGCCCTTCCCAAGACATACCGTCTTTAATTGGTAAAACATACCAAATCATACTTCCGTATAGAAATATAATAATGAAAGAAAGCGCTACTAATCGATAGTGTTTTCTAATAATTCCACTAAAAAAAACAAAACTAAACAATAGATACACAATACCGCTTGCACCAATATGATAAGATTCTCTAGCTATAACCCAAGTTAAGAGTCCGGATAATAGACCTCCAAAAATTAAAACCTTATAGGCAATATCTCTATAAAAATAGAACACACTTAATAACAAAACAAACAACGGAAAAGAATTGTTAAAAAGGTGATTGGTATCACTATGAATAAAGTGTGTAAAAACAATGCCTCTTAGCCCTATTAAATCTCTAGGTAAAACGCCAAACTTATTAAAATTAAAATTAAAATAAATTTCAACCCAATAAATAAACCAAATACCAGCAACATATACTATTGGTATAAAGAAAATAGATTTTGATGTTTTTAAATGACTTTCATCTTTCATAATTGTAAAAATAACAAATATGTTACCAAATTAAAAAATAACAACTTCTGTCATAAAACTTTGCTATTTTTACAAAATGAATGAACCTTTGGCAGAAAGAATTAGACCTAAAGTATTAGAAGACTATATTAGTCAGCAACATCTGGTTGGAAAAGATGGTGTTTTAACTAATTTAGTTAAAAAAGGTATGATACCTTCTTTACTTCTGTGGGGTCCTCCAGGAATTGGTAAAACTACGCTAGCTAATATTATTGCAACAGAGAGTAAAAGGCCTTTTTATACCCTAAGTGCTATTAGTTCTGGTGTGAAGGATGTCAGAGAAGTTATAGAAAAAGCTAAAAAAAGTGGTGGTTTATTTACTGCTAAAAACCCTATTTTATTTATTGATGAAATTCATAGGTTTAGTAAATCTCAGCAAGATTCTTTATTAGGAGCTGTTGAAAAAGGATGGGTAACCTTAATTGGAGCAACTACAGAAAACCCAAGTTTTGAAGTGATTCCTGCCCTACTCTCTAGATGCCAAGTATACATATTAAACTCCTTTGATAAAAAGGATTTAGTAGCTCTTTTACATAGAGCTATGGACAAAGACGAATTTTTATCTTCAAAAAAAATCACATTAAAAGAAACAGATGCTTTACTGCAGGTTTCTGGAGGAGATGCTAGAAAACTTTTAAATATATTCGAAATCTTAGTTTCTGTTGATGATGAAATTGAAATTACAAATAAACTTGTATTATCCAAAATACAGCAAAATACAGCTAGATACGATAAAACCGGAGAACAACATTATGATATTATTTCTGCCTTTATAAAATCCATACGCGGAAGTGATCCAAATGCGGCGGTATATTGGTTGGCTAGAATGATAGAAGGTGGCGAAGATGTTAAGTTTATAGCTAGAAGAATGTTAATTTTGGCTTCGGAAGATATTGGAAATGCCAACCCTACTGCATTAATCATTGCGAACAACACATTTCAGGCAGTTTCAATAATCGGTCATCCAGAATCTAGAATAATACTGAGTCAATGTGCAGTTTATTTATCGAATTCCTCAAAAAGTAATGCCTCTTATTTAGCTATTGGTAAAGCACAAGATTTAGTGAATAAAACAGGTGATTTATCTGTGCCTTTAAGTTTGAGAAATGCACCCTCAAAATTAATGAAAGATTTAGAGTATGGGAAAGAATACCAATACTCACATAATTATCCTAATAACTTTGTAGACCAGGAGTTTATGCCTGATGAAATTTCTGGAACAAAACTATATGAGCCCGGAGAAAACCAAAGGGAAAAGCAGTTTAAAGAGGTTTTAAAAAATAGATGGAAAGCTAAATATGATTATTAAAATTTAACCTGGTACTTTTTCTCTATGAACGTGCCATTCTCATAGAACTCCGCAATCCAAACACCCTCTTTCTTATAAAGTACGCCATTTTTATCCTTAAGAATAAACACCCCTTTAACTTTGGTCTTCAGAATGACAAAAACCACCGTTGGTTTTGAGTTTATCAATTGAAAACCATTTTCTACTGGCTGCGCATATAAAACACTGCTGGCAAGTACTATATTATTTATTGGAACTACTAAGACTGCCTTCTGTATATTGTTTATCGCTGGTATCTCAGATTTCAGTTTAATTTCTTTTCCCTCTTTAACTAAAACCGGATCTACAATAACAATTTCTTTTTTATCTGTACTTATAGTTTCTAATAAAAAGGGTTCGTACGCAATGTTATTCATGCTTGCATGTGCTTTTCTAATTGCTTCTTGAAAACCTTTTTTATATTCTTTAAGCCTACTTACTCCCTCTTCAGAAGTATATAATAACCTATTAGAACAGTCTCTCAGCTCTATTACTACCTTAACTTTAAACACAGAAGACTTATCTAAAACGAGCGCTTTTAAACCACTACAAGGATTATCTATTAGATCTTTAGGATACTGCTCTGAATTTAAAACTACTGTAAAACCGTTTTTTTTTAATAAAAATTTAGTTAAAGAACTAGTTTTATATTCATCCTTTTGTTTTAAAAAATCAAACCGATCTGGTACCACTATAAATTTGTAATTATTTACTTTTTTTACTTGTCCAAAAACAAAAAAATTAGACATTATTAGAAAGACTACTAAAATTATATTTTTCATATTAATTAAATAACAAGTTAAAACCGAACTGCAAAGAAACATTATTTGAAGACGAAATATCTGACAATTTTGTTAGATTATCAAGTATTCCGTAAAAATTAATTTTCCATATTTTTGCAGAAACACCCACACCAATATTATTGTATGAATAATCATCTATAGTATATGTTATTTTTGCTTGTAGTTTATTAGAAAATGATTTTTCGTAAAAACTCGTCAATGCAAATTGTTGTCTTAATGGTCTAAACACAGAATAAAGTTGTGCACCAAAAGCATTTGTGTAAAAATCTTTTAAGGTATTGTCAAAACAATATTTACTTCTTTTTTCTCCGAAACTATATTTAATAGCAGCATTCAATTTTGCAGGCCTCCAGGATGTATAACTCTCTTGATTTTCTACAATTGGTAATTGCTCCTTTAGCGCAGCGTCTAGTTCTTGCCAATAATTTCTATTAGAATCGAACTCGAACTCAATCCCTTCAAATGTGAAACTACCAACTATTAATTGATTCTGAATATTTTTAGTGTGGTGCACAAATCCAAAATCTATTAGACTTCCAGAAAACTGTAATTGTGGAGTTGCGTGGTAGGTAAAACCAAGGTCTATACCTGCACCTAAATTACCTCCTAACAGACTGTTTTCAATGTAAGTGCGTGCATCACTTATGTATTCATTATTGGAACGAAGCCCAGATGTCCTTAAATTTAAATTTACATTATCTAGCTGATGGATATACATATTATTGTTACCGAGCCCCGTTGTAAAAGTTCCTGAATTATTTGATGTTTCTAAATTTAAAGCTGAAGAATATACTTTAAATCGCCCACCAAGTGTTAATTCATCACTTACCTTTCTTGAAATCCCCGCATGAATTACGCCTAAAACATCTAATTTGTATATCATTTCAGAAATACTAAAACTTTTATTTAAATAACTCGTATTTCCCTCGTTAATTAAAGTAAATGCATCTTTAGGCAAATAACCGATAGCATCTAATTCTTGATAAAAACCAAAGCTTATATATGTTTTCTTATCAAATCTAAAACCAGCACTAAAGACTTCTATCTGAGTATTCACTTTTAAATAATCGTCCGCATCTATTTTATTTAAAACAGCACTAATTTTATTTGTTATATAATTGTTATTTACAGCAAAAATTTCAGAAAGAGAAAAACCAGTAGATTTAATTTCAGAAGAAATACCAGACAATAAAGGCACACCAATATGAAACTTATAATCGGTCTCTAAACCCGGATTTAAAAGCAATGTTTGTGGCAAACCTGCAAAATCATACAAAACCTGTTTGTTCTGTGAAAAAGAATTTAAACCTATCAAAAAAGTGAAAATTAATACAAGTATCCGCATATTAAATAGTTGATTATAAATGCATTACTAATGAAGATTTACACTCAATTTTACTCAAATTAGAAGCATCTAAAATTGTAGCTGTATCTTTTAAACCAATTATAAACTGAACCTTAGTAAAATTTACAAGCTCCGGAAAATCTTCAATAATTAGCAATACTTCGGCACTTATCTTCAATGTATTTCCACTAATTTCGAATCCCTCAAATACTTTATGGATTGTATTACTTTGTGCATCTAGTAAGTTAACATCTAATAAAAAAGCGCGATTAAATTCGTTTTTTATTTCAAAATAAAAATCTAATTTGACCAGATTTTGTTTGATAAAACTATTCTCCAAAAGTTTAAAATCTGAAGTTTCATTCACCTCAGTGACTGCAGGTATACCCGAAATAATACTATTAAAATTAGCTGCATCTATTGAAAAAAAAACAAATGAAGAAGTTATTGAAGGCATAATAGTATACTCTTCTAATTGCTCAAAATCTAAAGGTTGAGAACACGATAGAAAAAAAATAGTAACGAAAGCGGTACTATATATTTTTAATAAATTCATAACTAAGGTCTTTCAATTATAAACAAAAACTTCTTTAAAGGTATTGTTTTATTTCTAATAGTTTTTTTACTGAAACAATATTTTTGCTCGTAGAAGTCAAATCATCAAAAACACAATGAATTGCCTCTAAACCAACATCTAAGGCTCCTTGAATATCTGCTTCCAGACTATCGCCAATCATAATAGAATTATCTTTTCTAGCATTTGCACTTTCTAAAGCAAAATTAAAAACCTTTGGATTTGGTTTTTTTACACCCACAGATTCTGAGGTAATAATCTGATCAAAATAATGATACAATTTAGAGTTTACCATTTTCTTATTTTGAACTTCTTCAAAACCATTGGTAATAATATGCAAGGTGTACTTCTCTTTTAAATAATCTAACAATTCAAAAGTACCCTCAAATAAATGATTAAATTCCGATAAATTATCGATGTATGCTGTTGCTAGTTGCTCTATTAAATCATCAGAAATTGTATAATTCACTGCATCAAAAGACTTTTTAAGGCGCGCATATCTCAACTCCTCTTTAGATACTTTCTCATTTCTATATAATTTCCAATACTTTAAATTAAGTGGCACATACACTTCTAAGAAATCCTCAATTTTTACATCAATATTATTTTCTATAAAAATTTTCTCAAAAGTTAATGCAGAATTTTTTTCAAAATCCCATAAGGTATGATCTAAGTCAAAAAAGACGTGTTTTATCTCTGTCATTTATATTATATTTGAATACACTATTATTCGTATGTAATATGCAACTATTTTCTTTTTTAAAAAAAGAGTTTGTTAAAAATGTTTTAACATTAATAACAGGTTCTGCCCTGAGTCAAATAATTATTTACGCATCAATTTTGTTACTAACAAGGCTTTTTTCTACAGAGTTATTTGGTGTATATTTTTTATTTACATCATCCGTTTTATTACTAAAACCAATTATTTCTTTACAATTAGAACTCGCTATTGTTTTGCCTAAAAAGGACGAAGAAGCAATTAATATTTTTGCACTTACAACTATTGTTTTGTTCCTTTTGAGTATTATTTTGTTTTCACTTATTTTAATCTTTAAAAAAAATATTCATGCTTTTTTTGAAATTGAAAAGCTCACCTATTTTATATACTTAATACCCTTAAGTACTTTTTGTTACGGTTTTATTTCAACCTTAAATTACTGGAACAATAGAACTAAATATTTTAAAAATATTTCAAAAGGAAATATTATAAGAACGAGTACATTAAGTGTTAGTCAAATTGCAACTGGGTATAGTGAATTTAATAATATTGGATTAATACCTGGTATGATTTTAGGGCAAATAACACAAATTATGTTACTTTTAAAAGTATCTTTTTCTTCATTAAATAATTTAAAAAAAGAAATCTCTTTGAATAAAATAATTTTTTTAGCAAAGAAATATAAAGATATCCCCAAATTTAATACGCTTATTAGTTTTTTAAACACACTTTCTAATGAAATACCAGTGTTAATGATTACGAAGTATTTTGGATTAGCAAATGCAGGGATTTATGGATTAGCAATTAAAGTAGGTAGAGCGCCAAGTGCAATTATACAAGATTCTGTAAGTCAAATATTCTTTAACAAAGCTTCCGATATTTATAATAAAGAAGAGAAATTATACGAAATTGTTAAAAAAACGTGTTTCAATTTATTTAAAATTTCTTTACTAATTTTTATTCCTTTACTGGTTCTTTCTTATTTTCTAGATATAATTTTCAGTAAAGACTGGTCTAATGTGGGTCTATATCTGCGAATTTTAATTCCGTGGTTATTCATTATGCTTTTAAGTTCACCAATAAGCTCTTTAATTGTAATTTTAAACAAACAAAAAACAATTCTATTTTATGATATTTTTCTTTTAACATTTCGTTTTTTAGCATTTTATCTAGGTTACTATCTGTACAATGATATTTTAATATCTTTAATTTTATTTTCGGCAGTTGGGGTCTTTTTTAATATCTTTATTCTTATTTACTTTTTTAAGATTTCTAAAACAGAAAGTAAGAAAAGAACTGCTTATAAATAATTTATGATTTTAACATTTACTGGAGACATTAGTATAACAGGTTCTTTTACACAAAAAGTTCTGTCTAATTCTGAAATTTTTTCGGATGATATTTTACTAGATTTAAAAAAGTCTGACTTTGTTGTAGGTAATTTAGAAGGATCTACAACAAATTCAAAAGAAATTCTCAATTACAACACACCTCTTAAGAGCCCCGTAAACACTATCAACTATTTACATAAAAGAAATATTTCAGCTTTTAATCTAGCCAATAATCATATACTCGATTATGGGGAGGTTGGCTTAAAAAACACCTTGTCAAAAATTAAAGAACAAAACTGTTTTTATTTTGGGGCAGACCTAACAAAAGAAAAATCAGTTACTCCCTTGATTATAAATAAAGACGGAGTTTCAATTGCTTTGTTTGGTATTGCAAAATGCAACCCAACAAAAACAGGTAATGCTCAACTTTTTAATTCTGATGACTTCTCAATACTTAAAAAACAGCTCAAAAAATATCAAGAAAAAGTTGATTTTATAATTGTAAACTTTCATGGCGGTGAAGAATTCAGCTTATATCCCTCTCCCGTTAAAAGGAAATTTTTAAAAAAAATTGCAAAATTAGAAGAAGTTAATTGTGTTATTGCCCATCATTCTCATACATTCCAAGGGTATGAAAAATATAAAAACACGTATATTTTCTATTCCTTAGGTAACTTTATTTTTGATATTCCAAATCACAAACCTTACAAAGAAACGAATGCTAGTGCCTTATTATTTTTATATTTTAAAAAGAATAGTTTTACTTTTAGTTTAATTCCTTTTAAAATTCATCAGGGTAAAATAAGTGCTGATAATCAAGAAACTTTTAATCATAAATTAAGTGAACTCTGCAATTTTTCTAACTACAGAACCAAGTGGCAAAAAGAAGCTTTTAGGATTTTATTCAGAAAAGAGAATCCAAAGTTAAAGAATACGCATAATGATAAGAATTCTTTACAAAATAGGTCATTATTATCTATTTTAGCTACCAAAAAGTTTTACATAAGAACTTTGACAATTTTAAAAGATGAGCACATGTTTTCTTTATATTTAAATGCAATTATTTATAAAATAAAAAAGAAATTTATTTGATGAATTTAACATTAAAAAACAACCTTGGCTTTAATTGGTTTGAAAATAATACTCTTTTTTTTAAGGGATATTTTTATGTTAATGATCACTTTTACGAAAAAGAAGATGCTTTAAACTATTTATTAAACATAAAAACCGTTGCGAATTTTAAAGCTGAGTTAAATGTAATTAATGGTGTTTTTAGCTTTATAATTTCACTTGAAGACACTATTTGTATAGCTTCTGATCTAACTCGATCTTTCCCACTTTTTTACACGATCCAAAAGGGTAAACTATTTTTAAGTGATGATATTCTTCACCTAAAAAAACAATTTACTATTGATGATTTTGACAAAATTTCAGAGATTGAATTAAAAGCTTCTAATCATACGCATGGAAAAAAGACATTATTAAAAAATGTTTTTCAAGTACAAGCTAGTGAATACCTAATCATTAACAATGATGAAGTTATTGATCGCAACTTCTTCTTTTCGTACGCTATCGAAAAAGAAAGTTCAGATTCTTATTCCAGCTTAAAAAACAAAACTATTATTACTTTTAACAATGTATTTAAACGGTTTATAGATTCTCTAAATAACAGAACTATTGTAGTTCCATTGAGTGGTGGTTTTGACTCCCGACTAATTGCAATAATGTTAAAAAAATACAACTACAAAAATGTTGTTTGCTATACATATGGCAGAAAAGATAGTTTCGAAATTGAAAACTCACAAAAAACGGCAAAAACACTTAATTTCGAGTGGCATTTTATTGAATACAAAGATGATTTAATTAGTGACTTTTTAATTACTGATGAATTTAAAGACTACGCTCATTTTGCAGGAAAACTCTCTTCAATGCCGAATTTACAAGAATATTTTGCTGTGAAACATTTAAAAAAAAATAAGTTAATTTCTAATGACGCTATTTTTGTACCTGGATATGCAGGAGATTTATTAGGAGGAAGTCAATTTTTAAAAGTAATTCCAGAAAATTTAAAACAGGAACAAATTACTGATTTAATTATACGTAAAAAATTTAGTAATTATCCTTTATCAAAAACTGAAAAGAAAACTATAAAAAACCAAGTTGAACAAAACTTGTTTCATTTTGATGAAAATTATGTTAAAAAAATCCCTTCTTCTGTTTTTGAAGATTATGATATCAAAGAGAAGATTGCAAAATATATTTTTAACTCGGCAAATTTTTATACTTTTTTCGGATACGAACATCGATTTCCTTTTTGGGATCAAGAATTATTAGATTTATTTAAAAAAGTGCCTGTAAAATACAAAAACATGAAAATGCTTTTTAATACTGTATTAATAAACGAATATTTTAAGCCAAATACTGTTTATTTTGAAAATGAATTGCAGCTATCGAAAAAAAGCAAGAATACTCAAAAAATAAAAGATCAAATAAAACCATTTTTACCTACTTTTGTAAAACAGAGGTTTTTACAAAAAAACGATTGGAACAATTACAAGCCTATTACCGACCAGATAGATACCCTCATCGTTTCAAAAGGATTAAAAGTACAAAAATCATCGAAGGATTACAATGATATCATTACACAATGGTATTTGTATTTCTCCAAAAATATGATATAATAAATGTTTGAAAAAATAGATTTTTTCTTTTTTGGATGGATAATTAATTGCGCGTATCCTGAATATTATAGGCCAAAACATGGTTATCAACGTTATTATATTTTATTTTTTCATTATTTAATTCTGCAAAAACTATTAAGATTAAACCCAAAAGTAAAATGGCCTGTTCACTTTACTTCTAAAGTTTTAGCCCCAGAAAACATTACAAAAGGTATTTTATGTGATCCAGGAGATAATATTAATAATTATATTCAAGCTAATAATGGAATTATTTTTGGCTCAAATATTGAATTAGGACCTGGAGTTTCTATCATTTCGTCTAATCATAAAGCCAATAATTTAAGAGAACATACAAAAGGAAAACCAATTACAATTGGTAATAATGTTTGGATTGGAGCAAACAGCACTGTTTTACCAAAAGTTTCGATCGGTGACAATGTTATTATTGGTGCAAATTCTTTGGTTAATAAAGACATTCCTAGCAATTCTGTTGCTGTTGGCAACCCTTGTAAAATAATAAAGCAAAAAGAACCTTATACTGAAGATTTATCTGCAATTATTTTCAACAAACAACTTCCAAAAAAGTTTACTGAGTTTTTAAACTTGAAATAAATACTAATTTCGTATGTTTTTATGTTTTCCAAAAACCCTTTTTACGATATATAAAATAAGCTCTCCTTTTATAATGGTTTCAGCAGAAAAGATAAATTTGCGTTCCATTTGTATCCTTTGATAGTGGTTCTCCATATCATCATCTTTTAAGCCAGCTGTTCCAAAAGTGGTGATTTTTTTAAGCTTAATTTTCTCAAAAAAATCAATTAAAACTCCATCATCAGAAAAAGGAAAAGAAAAATAATTACTTTTTAAACTAAACTTTTCTG
This sequence comes from Polaribacter sp., assembly GCA_047616665.1. Lineage (GTDB taxonomy): Bacteria > Bacteroidota > Bacteroidia > Flavobacteriales > Flavobacteriaceae > Polaribacter. The sequence continues at coordinate 12,138 of JBLHGY010000011.1, read as the reverse complement.
CTATTATTGCAACACTTTCCATGGTTTCTACTAATTGTTTTTCTAATGAAATTGATGAATATTTTGGATGACTTTTACTGTGAGCTCCAAATGAAAAACCACTTTTAATCAATGTAAAAATTTGTTGCACAGAAAGATAAGGTTTGTCATTTTTTAAGAAATCTAAAAACGAAAACGCTACTATTTTAGCACAATTATCTAAAATATCAGTTTCACTAATTTCTATATTTTTCAGAAGATTACAAACTGTATTTGTATCGAAAACAGTTAATTTAAACACTTTATTTATAGCTGTTTGTTGTTCTTTAGATATGTTGTTTTTTTTAAAAAAATCAATTAAAATATTTACTTTATATCGATAAAATAAAGCTTTATTATCAATAAAATTAGAATTTAAAAAATTGATAGCAGTAACATTTTCTTTTAATAAAATAGGTGCAACTACATGGTAGAAATTAGACAAACCATCATCAAAAGAAAGTAAAAAACTGTTTGTTTCAATTTTTTCTTTTGCATCAAAATCGCTAACTGACAAAGAGTTAAAATGCTTTTTAAAATAATGAAGATCTTCTATAAATTGTGAGGTGTTTTTTGCTTGATATAAATTACTAACTAAACTATTAGCCCCATCATCTACAAAATGATAAAAAGGTAAAATGACTTTTTTACCTGCTATCTTCATTAAAGAAAGGACAGGTATTAAATTATATAAAAAAGATGTTCTAAAAAATAAATCTTTTAATTGCATTTGATTTATAGTTATAATAATGTGTTAACTCACTTCCAAAACTTTTGTAAAATGAGGCGATACTTGGAATTGTAGAACCTTCAAAATCTAAAATATTTTCTGTTTTTGAGTACTCTTTAATTACAGAATCTAATAAAAAAGTGGTTGCTCCGTATTTTTTCCCTTCTTTTGATGACGCTCCGAATAAATAATAAATTCTACCATTATATTTTAAAAAGAAACCAATACAAACTATTTTTTCTTCATGAAAAATATTTCTTGTAAATCCTAAATTATTATTTAAACAAAACTCAATTAAAGCATCAATTTTATCAAAATACTTTTTTGGTGTTTTTAAAAAATCGAATACATTTTTATAAAGTTCAATTAAAGCTATTTTATTATTAAAGTCTTGATAACTTAGGTTTGCTTCCGTTGCTTTGCTGATACTTTTTCGTCTATCTTTTCTAAAATTTTTATAAAGTTTATAATATTCTTGATTTAAATTTAAACTAAAATTCTGTTTTAAAATTAGTTTAGAGTCTGGTTGAAATGCAAAATTTATATCTGTAAAAAAAATCGATTTAGGAATTTTCTTTAAAATTTTTTTTATGAGGAGATCATTTATTTTCTCAATTGAATAAATTGAAATTTGTTGGCAAAAATAAGGTTGTAAACTATATTTTAGTCCATATTTAGTATTATAAAAAATTGGCATTACCGCCTCGTAATCATTCAAAACTAAAACATCCCAATTGTCTGCAACAATATCTAAGTACCAAGAAAATGCATAAACTCTACTTTGTATAGAGTTCTCTATACAATCATTGTACTTTACAACCTCTAAATCTTCTCTTTTAACGTAGTGTATCATCTTAAGAAATTGCAATTTTTATCATAGATTCATACAATCGCTTCCATCCTTTCCAACGCAAGTGATTGCTTAAACTTTCATTATGAAATAAAGTAATAAAAGTACCATTTACGGCTTTTACCTCATTTCTTAAGTCTCTAATTTTACCCAAAGATTGTTTTGGAGTTAACTTCATATAATCATTTAAAGTAGTATCCATTAATGCAAATGGAAATACTTTTAAAGGTGTTTGAATTTCAAAATCTAAATCATAAAAATAAAACGGTGTGCAGGTGCTTGCTCTAAAACCTACGGTACTTGCATATCCCATAGAATGATCTTCTTCTATTTCTAAATCAATTAATTGCTGGTAGGTTTCTGGTAAATTAAAGCGCAAATAATGTTGTCTAGATCTAATTACTGGTGCATTGGTAATATTTTCTAAACGTTCTTTTTCTTTCTTTAACATTACAGCATCTTTCATCGTGAAATAGGAAGGATGTAGACCAACAATGGCGTAGTCTGCCAAATCTTTAATAAGTAATCTGTATTTATTTTTAGCAGGAGAAACATTGGTATCAAATGTAGTATAATCTCCTATAGAGCTAAAAAAAATTGTTGTAATATCTTTTGCTTTTTTAATACTTAATATTTCCTGAAAATTATCAAAAGGATCTTTTGTTATTTTTAAAAGTACAGTTAATCGATTCCAAATATTAAATAATCTTAATTTAAATAAATCGGTCGCAAAACCGCCAACAGATCTAATAAAGTTTTTATGCTTATACGCAAAAGCATTATCTATATCTATTGTAGAAACGTATTCATAAGACCTCTCTTGGTACTTATAATCTGGAAATTTTTTATTTAGTATTGCTAATAGCTTATATGCCCAAATATCTACTACTGGTTTTTCTAAAAAGCCATTGTTATACGCTAAACTTTCTGGCGCTGTATACCTACCGTGCACGTCTTTTACATGCGGTAAATATTCTTCATATCTAGAAATTAAATAAAAACTTGCTGCAAAAAGATCAAAAGGAATGGCAGATTTACTACCTGCTCCAAAAAAACAAGGAACCTCTTCCCATTTTTGAATATTTATCTCTAAGTCATTTACACCTTGTTCAAATAACAAAGCATTACTTTTTATAAAAAATTCATTTCCTAAAGGTGCTTTTGTGTACGTTATTTTCGGTCCGTTATGTGCCACAAACTCCTCTATTTTTGTTGTAAAACTAACAGGAATTAATAGCGTTCTCGTTAAAATATGTTTAAATATATAACGTATTCTAGGAGTAATTTTATGTGTGTAAACTAATATCATTTATACTTTAATTGTCCGTTTTTATTTGCACCATTCTTCTTTGGCATTATCAATTGTAATAATAATTATATTTATCATTACAATAATCCTTCATCTGCAAAGCTAAAATAAGCTTTTTCGGTAATAATTAAATGGTCTAAAAGTTTAATGTCTAAAGTAATTCCTGCTTCTTTAATTTTTTGCGTTAAATGTTTGTCTGCATTGCTTGGTTGTAATTTACCTGATGGATGATTATGACAAACAATGATACCTACCGAAGCTATTTCTAAAGCCCTTTTAAATACTAGCCTAATATCTACTATCGTTGCCGTTAAACCACCTTTACTAATTTGAGATTTAGCAATTACTTTATTCGCATTATTTAAAAATAACACCCAGAATTCTTCATGTTCTAAATCTCCAATGATTTGTTGCATAAGCGTTGCAACATCTTTACTACTTGTTATTGTAGGTTTTTCTAGTGCAGCTTCCAACTGTCTTCGCTTACCTAGTTCTAGCGCAGTAATTATATTTATTGCTTTTGCCTCTCCAATACCTTTAAATTCTGTTAGTTTTTCTACAGAGAGTTTTGCAAGTTCATTAATGTTTCCATTTATAGAATTTAAAATTCGTTTCGCCAACCCTACTGCACTTTCGTCTCTATTTCCAGAACCAATAAGAATGGCTATTAACTCTGCATCAGATAGCGCTACTTTTCCTTTGGCTATCAGTTTTTCTCTAGGTCTATCGTCTAAAGCCCAAGATTTTATTGTTAGTTTTTCCATACAGTAATTTATTATAAAAATACAAAAAAAATCTATAAAGTTAAAGCGCTGAGTTGAATCTACGAACTAAATTTAATTGCTAAATATACGTTTATCCATAATAAACCTCTAATCTTAAAAACAATAAAAAATGACTTGCGACTGCAAAAAAAGTAACAAACTATTTTTCTTTTGGAATAAAATTGGCTTTAACTATGAAGAATTCATATTAACAATAAATTAAACTAAAGCCTTATATCTAATAGTATTTAGTTTCCTCAAAAACATGCTATATAATGTTATGATCTACTAAATCAAAAGTTAAGGATAACAACCCTTATGGAAACCACAGATTGCCACGTTCTCTGTCCTAGCAGTAACAAGCATTCGGTTATTTGGAATTACCCACTGCTGTTATTACCAATGAAGAATAAACGAAGCAATCTTAATACACCAAACCAAAATAATAACATAATAAATTTCTACCAAACAACAAAAGCTTTATTAAAACACTTATAACAACTAGTATGCCCTTATTAATTTTTAAAACCATTTATTTCATTAATCTCAAGAAATTTAACAATAAAAGTAGTTTTTTGATAAAATTTATATAATTATATAATTATATAATTTATACTAAGAATAATGTAATAGCTAATTATAATTTTGTTTATAGTTTTGTGGAAAATTATAAACTAAAAATTATAAACTAAAAATTATAAACTAAATTACTAAGATAATTTTCTAAATGTTGCTAATCAATGTCACATGGTCTCAAGATCTCCATGTAGGTTTTTAATCAGCAATAACAACGTTACCTGGTGTCGTATTAATTAAAGGAAGCAATGCGCCTCTGTCGATACAGCAGCAAGCTCTAAAATTTTTTAAAAACAACCATCATGAAACCACAAAACTAAAATTCGACTTAAGATAAACCCCAAATAAAGATAATAAAATTAATCTTTTAACAATTCTTTTTGGACTGAATTCAGTACAACATTCTCTATTCCATTTACAAATTTGCATTTAAAAAAAACGGTAGCAATTTTTTACTATAAACTATTAGGATTAAATATTTAAACCACAAACAATCTACTAGCACATTTATTTTAAGCTATTTAAATAACTAAAAATGAAGCAAAAATTCCTTTTACTAATCTTATCTATGCTTGTTTCTGCTACTTTTTCACAAAATATAGCAGCTAAAAAACCGATGCTATTAAAATCTACAATTACTTCTGTAGGTTCTTCTACTGCTTATGTAAATGGAAATAAATATACAGTGCAGCAAAGTATTGGCCAAAGTGGTATTATAGGTAAAGTAAAAACTAAAAACACGATAATTAATCAAGGTTTTCTTTCAAATGCACTTTATTATAGTATAAATAATTCAGATGAAATTAATTTTGAAGAGACTTTAAATGTTGTTATTTCTCCAAATCCATTTATAGACTATATAAAAATAGATTTTTCATCAAAAACACGTCATGGAATTCAACTTAGAATATATGACACCAACGGAAAGGTGTTTGCCTATAAGAAATATAAAGCATCAGAGAGTATTATAGTGCCTATGAAGAATTTTAGTATTGGAAACTACATTGTACACATTGTAAGTGGAAAGAATAACTATGTAAAAAAGATATTGAAAACCAATAGAAAGTAAGTTGATGAAAAAAACCAAAAATATAGCTCTCTTATTCTTGTTACTTGTTACTAGCCTAACAAATGGGCAACAAATGTATATAGGTTCTGGTTTTAGCACTGCTACTTTTAATGAGTATGTAAATAGTTCTGGAGAAAATACTTTAGATAATTCTGGCTATTCAAAACCTCAAAAACCTTTAATTGAAGGTGGTTTTCTTTTTAATTTATATAAACAAAAAGTGAAATTTGATATCGGTTTACATTATAGTAAATATAAAATAAACACGTCATTTTATGCTGGAAACATAAAGATACCAACTACTTACAACTTATCTTATTTTGGCTTAAAAGGAGGTTTTAACGTTGCTTTAATTCGCTTAGAAAGATTAAAATTAAAACTCCATTCTCATTATACGTATGATTGGCTAACCTATGGAACCAACACATATAGAAATGTGTTTTTAGATATATATAAAGAAAAAACATTAGACAGAACCTTGTTGAATTTTCATATTGGACTCGGATTAGAATATAGAATTTCTAATAAAATTGCTGCTTATTTAAACTACAATATTGCCAAAAGTTTTACAGAAGAAAACCAAGATAGTACAGAGGGTGAGAAATATGAATTAGATAGAAGAGCAATTACTATTGGGTTACTTTTTAAGATCAGTAAAAAAAATAAGAGTAAGTAATGGAATTTTCAAAAAAAATAGTTTTGTTTTTATTTTTGTTGGGGGCATCTTTTTTGTTTGGACAAACACCTGGTTTAAATTACCAAGCGTTAATTTTAAATAACGCCGAAATAGAAATACCAGGAACCAATGTAAAAGAAAACCAAGTACCTTTAGGTTTAGAGGATGTTACATTTCGTTTTTCTATATCAAATGAAAACGAAATAGAATACATCGAAGAACAAACAGTTACTACAGATGCAAGCGGAATGGTTTCTTTAATTGTTGGTGAAGGCGCACCAAGCAGTGCAACTTTTAACGATATTATATGGGACGGAAAACTGAAATACTTAAATGTAGAAATAGATATACTAAGCAATAACGACGGATTTATATTTTTAGACGCACAAAAAATTCTATACATCCCTCATCCTAATAGCGGCAACAGTGGTGTTTTATTAGTGGATACTATAAATTCTTTAACCCCTCCTTATAGTAATGGCGATTTAGTTTGGGTAGAAAATTTTGGAGCCAATGATAACCCTACATTATTAATCTATAACGGAACCAATTGGATACCTGTTTCGAATGATTATGATGCTACTAATGAATTAGGTCTTATTGTTGTTGCCGATTCCACTAGTAGGGACACACATTTTACTATTCCAATTATTGGAGACCAAGTTTGGAACCAAGCATGTGGTTGTATAGAAGTGTATAATGGAACCAATTGGATTTCAACAAATACCATAACTCTAAACGCGACTAACGGTCTTTACAAAGATGGAAATACTATTAAATTAGGAGGGATTTTAACAGAACCCACAACAATTACTGCAAATTCTACAAATACATTGGCAATAAAAGGCTTGGAAGAAAGCACATCTACAGAAGATGAAATAGTGGTCTTAGAAAAAGATACAGGTATTTTAAAGAAAAGAGCCATCTCATCATTTGCCGGACAGCAACAAGTTGTTGTAACTGCTGTTAATGGCCAATTAAGATTTGCAACTCCTATACCAATATCTAATATACACAAATTAGACGTCTACAGAAATGGGGCCAGAATAAGTTTTATTATGGTAAACGCCACTACTATAGAATTAGAACCACAAGCAATTTGCTATGAAGGCGATGAAATTAGAATAGTACAAGTAAAATAAAAACCAGATTAATTTAAACACAAGTAAAATGAAAACAAGTATTAATTTAAAAACAAGTAAAATGAAAAACAAGTATTTAAAATTAGGAATGATGGCAGCAGTAATGCTATCTGCAAGCATTGGTTTTGCGCAAACTGCCCCGGCAGATGCTGCCACTAATGCAGGAATTCAAAAGGATGCAGGAGCTGGAGAATCTGTAAGAGTTATAGATAATAAAGGTACAATCAAGTATTTACAAACAAACAATGGTATTACCTCTATTACTTCTACAGCTACTAATAACACTACTACAACTACATGGCAACTAGGAGGTACTTTAGTTGACGCAACAACTATAACTACCTCAGCAACTGGAACATTTACAATAGATGGTGAAGAATTTAATTTGGAGAACACAGAGGTTAATGGCTCAACTGCAGCTGCAGCTTATGGTGCCACTGGTTACACCCTCTTAGTAAGAGATGAAACTACTGGACGAGTAAAAAAGATGTTAGCAACAGATTTGATAACAGGTGGTCAAGCAACAATTGCAATAACTACAGATGGTCAAACTGTAGTTGCACCAGCAGGCCTAGCTGCCACAACCGCGATATTTAAAATATCTGTTTATAGAAATGGTAACAAACTAAGAGGTGTTACAGATTATAGCGTTACTGCTGTTGACGAAATAACACTAATCCCGGATACAGGAACAACTGCAACTTCATGGAATACATTAGTTGCTGATGTCATTGAAGTACAATGGGTTAACTAATTTAAAAGTACACGAATACAAATGTTCAATTACTTTTTTAAGAATTTGAATACATTATTTCTAACCTGCGCATTGGCTTTTATTTCAATAGCCAATGCGCAAGAGGTTAGAGTTATAGATAATAAGGGTACTATAAAAACAGTTAAAAACAACAAAGTTACAACTGATACAGCGCAACCTACAAACGCATTAGAAGGAGATGTTTGGTTTGATACTAACTTTTCACCTAAACAAACTAAAGTTTACGACGGCAGCATTTGGGTAAATGTAGAAGCTAACTCTAGTGTATACACAGGTTCTTTTATAATAGATCGAGCTGGAAATGATACTTTTACTATAAGTATTTCGGGAATACCTTTTCAACCAAGCCAAGTTACTTTTGTAGCACATGCAAATGTAGATTCAATAGATAGTAACGGTGCTAGTAGTGGTACAAACAACATAACAAATTCCTTTGGTACAATGAATGGTTTTGCTCGTGCTTCAACAGGTACTACAGTACCAACAGATCAACAAGTAATTTATGTTGGCGGTAGTGGAAGTTCAATTAATAGAATTGGTTATTTTTCAAGCTCTAGTCTTTCTATTGGTGTAAGGTATGGAAATCAAAACGCACAAAATTTAGGTATTATAAAGGGTGAATTAAAAAATTTTACAGCCACAGGCTTCAATATTGATGTTGAATATGAAGTCAGCAGTGGGGGTGATAATAATCTATTCCGAAACGAAAAACTAGTTGTTTTATACACTGCGTATAAATAGATTACCACAATTAGTGCTACAGGAATGCTTGCAACTAAAAATGTTCAACGTATTTCTATATTCAAAAATGGCGCAAAATTAAGAGCAGAAACTAATTATGAAATTACAACAGCAAATTTAGTAAACATTAAAGTTGCTTAATTTGTTACAACTTATACTGGAGATATGTTTGAAATACATTATATTAAATAAATAGGAGTATACAAAAATTATTTATTTCTTCTTAAAATATAATTGAAGAGTTGGTCAAATTAATTATCAACCCTTCAAAACAAGAAATAGAAATAAAACAAAATTTATTTAAAAAAAATAATATGTATTCTAAAAAAACCATGCGTTTTTTAATATCGATACTTTATGTATCTTTTATTTCAATAGCCAATGCGCAAGAGGTTAGAGTTATTGATAATAAAGGAACAATAAAAACAGTTAAAAACAACAAAGTTACAACTTCTTTAACAGCACCTACAACCCCTTTAGAAGGTGATGTTTGGTTTGATACCTCTGCAACTAGTGCGGTATCAAAAATCTATGACGGTGCTACTTGGCTAATTATAGACCAAGACAAAGTAACTACAAGTGCTACTGCACCTACAATAAAAAATATTGGTGATATTTGGTTGGATACCACAGTAACACCCAACACCCTTAATGTTTGGGACGGAAATTCTTGGATTTCTATCAATGGTCAATTTTGGTCTTTACAAGGAAACACGGGTACAAACGCTACAACAGATTTTATAGGAACTGCAGATGATGTTAGAGTGCAATTTAGATCTAATAATACTCCTATTTTAGAATTAGGGAAAAGAGGAACACTTGGTTTAACTGCCAATTATCCAGATTATACAAACGTTGATCAATCCTTGGTCTACCTAAAAGGGCTTAATGGCATTTCTGCACTTCAATTTGAAGCAACGAACGCAGATTTTTATAAACCGATGTTTTTTACAACAAGTAACGGAAGCTTTCGATTAAAAGGAAGCGCAGGTGGCACTGATTTATTTGAAATTGGATCTGCAGGCCCTACAAATGATGGTAGATTAGAATTTATCATTGGTGATGACGGAAATGAACCTATCATTTTCAAAAGGTATGATTACAGAAATGGAAAATTTAATAAAGAATTTTTCCGAGTGCAAGGCAGCAATAATTCTGCAGGTGCTAAAACAAGGTTTGGTATTAATATAAACCCTACCCCAATTCCTATTGACATAACATATGACAACTCCCAATCAGGTTTAAATATTGCAAATTCTACGTTGCAAGTGAATGGTTCTATTTCAGCAAGTATATTAAAACTAGAATCCGCTGGTGATTTTACCCTTACCGAAGACCATTATACAGTTATTATTTCTTCTGATAGTAATATCATTTTACCAGCTGCCAATTCCTGCAAGGGTAGAACATATATCTTAAAAAATATTTCTGGAAGCACTAAAACAACCTCTATTAATTATAAAAATAATTCAAATACGAATAGTAATTTAATAAATAATAATGCTACTATTTATTTACAAAGTGATGGCATAGATTGGACAGCTACTTCTGCAATAAATGCAGATACACAAGACTTATCTATAGACATTACTGGAAGAACAATCTCTTTAGTAAATGGCGGAAATGTAACAATTAACCCCAATGATGCAGATGCAGATGCTACAAATGAATTATCTGACTTATCTATTTCAGGAAGTATTTTAACTTTAAGTAACCCAGCCACAGTAGGCAACAGCATAACGCTTCCTAGGTCTTTATTTTCTTTAACTACCACCGCTGCAATCGCAAATGTACCTTTTGATCCTACAACCAACCAAGTAAATAATTCTGAATGGATAAACATGAATACTGCATTACCCACAACGACTATTAATGTAAAAACAGGAGATTTTATAGATGTAAGAGTTCAAATATCTGAACAGTTTTCTAATTATAATGACATGGGAGATGTAATACGCTTAGATGTAAATACCCCTAGTTTAATAAACTCTCCAACCATGATAGAAACACTTATAGCAGGAGGAGATAATAGGTTTGAGGTAGCATCAGCCTCTTTAAACCAACTATTTACAGTTACAGGAGATGGTTCGTTAACAATCGGAATTCAGGTTAAATACAGTGACAATTCTCCAAGAACATATTCAACAAACCGTTCAGGATTAGGAGGTTTACAAGTAATAATTTATAGATAAATAAAACCTGACGACTAAATGTGTCCTTTGAAATTCGCGAAAAATCATTTTAACACCAATTTTAACTTTACTGGTAAACAAAGCTCAAGGAAAACATAAAAAAGGAATAGATGTTGATTTTATTGCAGGTGATTTTTTACAATGTTTTTTATACGGAACTAGTATCGATTACCCTAAAGTTTTAATTGAGATTGCTTGGGAAAAATGATAGCTTATTTGAAAAATTGCTTTTTTTTATTTATTCCTGCTTAACTCTTTATATCTTTGTAACTTATATTCTATCTATTTTAAATATGAAGATTATTATAGCAGGTGCTGGAGATGTTGGTTTTCATTTAGCAAAACTACTTTCTTACGAATCTCAAGATACTTATATCATCGATTTTGATGGTGACAAACTAGACTATTTAAATAGTCATTTAGATGTTATTACTAAAAAAGGAGATGCAACTTCAATTAAGCTTTTAAAAGAAATTGGTATCGATTCTGCAGATCTATTAATTGCAGTTACAGAGAGTCAGAACACAAATTTTACCATTTCGGTGATTGGAAAATCTTTAGGTGCTAAAAAAACAATTGCTAGAATAGACAATCCAGAGTTTTTAAATGATTGCGAGGTAGACTTTAAACAATTTGGTTTAGATTTCATGATATCGCCCCAAGAATTGGCAGCTAACGAAATAAAGATGTTGCTAAATCAATCTTCTTTTAATGATACTGTAGAATTCGAAAAAGGACTTTTTAATGTCATGGGAACCTCTTTAACCTATAAATCTCCGTTAGTAGATTTAACAGTAAAAGAGGCAAAACAGAAATTTAAAAATATAGATTTTATTACAATTGCTATCAAAAGAACCAATGTTTCTCAAACTATTATACCAAGAGGAGACACTACTTACCAAGTAAATGATCAAGTTTATTTTTCTGTACCAAGCTACAACATGAAAGACTTGTATCCCATAATTGGAAAGAAAAAATTTGATATAAAAAATGTAATTATTCTAGGAGGGAGTAGTATTGGAGAGAAAACAGCAAGAAATTTATGCCAAGAAGGATTCAAGATTAAACTCATAGAAAAAGATAAAGACAAAGCAGAAAGTCTTGCAGAAGAATTAGATAACGTGCTAGTTATTAATGGAGATGGTACAGACTTAGAGCTATTAGAAGAGGAAAACATTAGAGAAACAGATGCATTTATTGCGGTAACAGGCAACTCTGAAACCAATATTATGTCTTGCCTTGTAGCAAAATCTAAAGGTGTTAAGAAAACAATAGCTTTAGTTGAAAACATGGATT
>JBLHGY010000010.1:0-24527 GCA_047616665.1 Polaribacter sp. | reverse complement strand
ATGGGGAGCTGCGTATTTAAAGTGGGGATATAATTCATAATAATAACAACTAAATAATAAGAAAAATGGATATTAAGGAAATTCAAAATCTTATAAAATTTGTAGCTAAATCTGGCGCTAGCGAGGTAAAGTTAGAAATAAAAGATGTAAAAATTACAATTAAAACAGGTTCAGGAACAACAGAAACTACGATTGTTCAAGCTGCACCTATGCAAGGTATGCCACAAGTGGCAGCGCCAACAATTGCTGCTCCATTAACGCAGCAACCTGCACAAGCTGTTAGTGAAGATTCTAAATACATTACTATTAAGTCTCCAATAATTGGCACTTTCTACAGAAAACCATCTCCAGATAAGCCAAACTTTGCAGAGGTTGGTACAGAAGTTAATATTGGTGATACGGTATGTGTTATTGAGGCCATGAAATTATTTAATGAAATTGAATCTGAAATTTCAGGTAAAATTGTTAAAGTTTTAGTTGATGATTCTTCTCCAGTAGAATTTGATCAACCATTATTTTTGGTAGATCCATCATAAAAAGAGTTTTTAGTTGTTGGTTCTTAGTTTTTAGTAACAAACAATTAGAACGACTGTTCACTTTTTAACTTTTAAGCTAAAAAAATATGTTTAAAAAAATATTAATTGCCAATAGGGGCGAGATTGCGCTACGTGTTATAAGAACCTGTAAAGAAATGGGTATTAAAACGGTAGCGGTATATTCTACAGCAGATGCAGAAAGTTTGCATGTTCGTTTTGCAGACGAAGCTGTTTGTATTGGTCCTCCACAAAGTTCTGAATCTTATTTAAAGATGTCTAATATAATTTCTGCAGCAGAAATTACAAATGCAGATGCAATTCATCCTGGTTATGGTTTCTTATCAGAAAATGCTAAATTTTCTAAATTATGTGAAGAGCATAGTATTAAGTTTATTGGTGCTACTGGTGAAATGATAGACCAAATGGGAGATAAAGCAAATGCTAAAGCTACTATGAAAGCTGCTGGTGTTCCTTGTGTTCCGGGAAGTGAAGGAGTCATTTTAGATTTTGAAGATTGTATAAAAGTTGCAATAGAAACAGGATACCCTGTAATGTTAAAAGCTTCTGCTGGTGGTGGCGGTAAAGGTATGCGTGCTGTTTGGAAACCAGAAGATTTAAAAGATGCTTGGGATTCTGCAAGACAAGAATCTAAAGCTGCCTTTGGTAACGATGATATGTACATGGAGAAGCTGATAGAAGAACCAAGACATATTGAAATTCAAATTGTAGGAGATGCTTTTGGTAAAGCATGTCACTTATCTGAAAGAGATTGCTCTGTTCAAAGACGTCATCAAAAGTTAACAGAGGAAACACCTTCTCCTTTCATGACAGATGAATTGAGAGATGAGATGGGTAATGCTGCTGTTTTAGCTGCCGAATTTATAAAGTACGAAGGTGCAGGAACTGTAGAGTTTTTAGTAGATAAGCATCGTAATTTCTTCTTTATGGAGATGAATACACGTATTCAAGTAGAACACCCAATTACTGAAGAAGTTGTAAATTATGACTTAATTAGAGAGCAAATTTTAGTTGCAGCAGGGGTACCAATTTCAGGTAAAAACTACTACCCTAAAATGCATTCTATAGAGTGCAGAATAAACGCAGAAGATCCTTACAGTAATTTTAGACCTGCTCCAGGAAAAATTACAACTTTTCACGCTCCAGGGGGTCATGGAATTAGAATTGATACACACGTATATGCCGGCTATATGATTCCGCCAAATTATGATTCTATGATTGCTAAATTAATTACTACGGCTCAAACAAGAGAAGAAGCAATTAATAAAATGAAACGTGCTTTAGATGAATTTGTAATTGAGGGTGTTAAAACAACAATTCCTTTTCATAGACAATTAATGGATCATCCAGATTATGTTACAGGAAATTATACAACAAAGTTTATGGAAGACTTTGTAATGCAATAAAGTTTAATTTTTTTAAAATACTAAAGCTAAAAAACATAAAGAATACAAATTGTATTCTTTATGTTTTTTAGCTTTAGTGCCTTATGGTGGTTTTTGTAATTTTGAGTTGGCTATTCTTAAATTTTATTTTTACTTATTTATTTTGCGTAAAGCAAACATAATTTTTTTTTGAAATAACAAATATTACTTCTTAAAACATTATTATTGTAAAACAATTTTAGAGGTTAATGATAGAACTTAGAATAAGCTCTATCATTAACCTCTAAAAAACAACCAACGAACTCAAATTAATAAACCATGCAAATTATTACATTTCTAGGCTTTACAATACTTGTAGCAGTCATTGCCTATTTAAAAACAAGAAATACTGAAGAAGAATCTTCAGATGGTTATTTTCTTGGAGGAAGAAGTTTAACCGCAGGTGTAATTGCAGGTTCTTTATTACTTACTAATTTGTCTACAGAACAAATTGTAGGACTAAATGGTGCGGCATATCAAAGTGGCTTGTCTGTAATGGTTTGGGAAACATTAGCAGCTATTGCGATGGTGGTTACCGCAATGTTTTTATTACCAAGATATTTAAAAGGGGGTTTAACTACCGTTCCTGGGTTTTTAGCAAAACGTTTTGATGTTACTACAAAAACATTAACGTCTGTTTTATTCCTTTCTGGTTATGTAGTGGTTTTACTACCAGTAATTTTATATTCAGGTTCTTTAGCAATTAGTGGTATGTTTGATGTGCCAAAATTACTAGGCGTTACACATACACAATCTATTTGGATTTGTGTTTGGGGAATTGGAATTATTGGTTCTATTTATGCTGTTTTTGGAGGATTAAAGGCAGTTGCAGTATCCGATTCTATCAATGCGATTGGATTGTTAATTGGGGGAATTTTAATTCCGATATTTGGTTTAATGATGATTGGTGATGGCAGCCTTTTAGATGGTTTAAATATCTTAACTACAGAAAACCCAGAGAAATTTAAATCTATGGGTGGTGCAACAGATCCGGTACCATTTTATACTATTTTTACAGGAATGATGTTAGTTCAGTTATTTTATTGGGGAACGAATCAGCAAATTATTCAAAGAGCTTTAGGTGCAAAAGATTTAAAAGAAGGTCAAAAAGGATTACTATTGGCATCATTTATAAAAATACTAGGCCCAATAATTGTTGTTTTACCAGGTTTAATTGCATTTCATTTATTTGAAGGTACTTTAGAAAGTGCAGACAGTGCGTACCCAGAATTGGTAAGAAAAGTATTGCCAGGTGCTTGGGTTGGTTTCTTTGCAGCAGTATTGTTTGGTGCTATTTTAAGTTCTTTTAACAGTGTTTTAAATAGTTCTGTAACTTTGTTCGGTATAGATGTATATAAGCAACATATTAATAAAGATGCAGATGAAAAAACAGTAGTAAAATACGGAAAAACATTTGGAGTTATTTTAGCAATTGCTGCGATGTTTATTGCTCCGTTAATTGCAAATGCAGGAAGTTTATTTGACTATTTACAAGAAATTAATGGTATTTATAGTATCCCTATTTTCTCTATTATTATTGTTGGGTATTTAACAAAACGTGTACCTGCAATCGCGGCAAAAATAGGATTGGTTTCCGGATGTTTGTTATATATTATTAGTCAGTTTTTTATGCAACCCCACTTTGTAACCGCTGCATTAGAAGCAGCTAAATCTTCAGGAATAACAGATATAGCAGCTTTAGCTTTGATAGAAGCACAAGCATATCCTCACTTTTTAGACGTAATGGCTATTTTATTTTTTCTGAATGTGGTAATTATGTTAATTATAGGAAGGATAAAACCAAGAGAAGAAGCTTTTGTACAAGAGTATACAAAACAAGTAGATATTACCCCTTGGAAATACGCAAAGCCAGCAGGTATTGCAATCTGCGTAATTGTAATAGGGGTGTATATTTATTTTGCTTAACCCTAATGAATGGGTTTTGTGTTTTGGGAGGTAATTGCCACTATTTATGATAGCGCAATAACCTATTAAAGTCATACTAAATAATTACTTTTTTAATTTTATGTTTGGGCGAAATATTGGTTTTGAAAATTTCATACTTCTTAAATAAATGAAAGTATTTAGTGCCTGATTAAATAAAAAAAACTTATTAATAATTAGATTTTTCTTAACAGAAAATCAACCTTTTTTAGTCATATTTGTAGACTACGTAAAGTGACTTTATGGTTGCTCTTTAATAATTTTTTTAGTTTTTTTTAGAAATGAAGATCTATCCTATAGAAACAGGAAATTTTAAGTTAGATGGTGGTGCAATGTTTGGTGTTGTGCCTAAAACAATCTGGCAAAAAACAAATCCTGCAGATTCAAATAATTTAATTGATATGAGTATGCGTTGCATGCTTATAGAAGATGGTAAGCGTCTTATTTTAATTGACACTGGTTTAGGTTCGAAACAGTCAGATAAGTTTTTTGGGTATTACCACTTATTTGGCAATTTTAGTTTGGAAAGCTCTTTAGCAAAACACGGCTTTCATAGAGATGATATTACAGATGTATTTTTAACACATCTCCATTTTGATCACTGTGGTGGAGTGATTGAGTGGAATTCACAAAAAACTTTAGTACAACCCGCTTTTAAAAATGCAAAATTTTGGTCTAATGACAACCATTGGAATTGGGCAATAGCCCCAAACCCTAGAGAAAAAGCATCTTTTTTAAAAGAAAACATCAATCCAATTAGAGAAAGTGGCCAATTAAAATTTATTACTAATAACTCTTTAGAGCAAATAGGTTTTAATGTTTTGTTTATGGACGGTCATACAGAAAAACAAATGCTACCAAAGTTATCTTATCAAGGTAAGACAATTGTTTTTATGGCAGATTTATTACCAACTATTGGTCACATCCCTTTGCCTTATGTTATGGGTTACGATACAAGACCTCTATTAACCATTAAAGAGAAAGCTATCTTTTTAAAAGAAGCTGCCGATAATAATTACTATTTATTTTTGGAACACGATGCTTACAACGAAATTTGTACAGTTCAACATACAGAAAAAGGAGTTCGCTTAAAAGAAACACATAAATTTACAGATATATTTAATTAATAGAGCATAGAAATGAACGTATTAAAATCAAGTATTTATACAGCATTGGCTGTATTGTTATTCGCTAGTTGTAAAGCATCAATAAGCACAATTCCAGTTCCTAGTGGGGTAGATGTTGTATTTAATATACCAGCTAAAAAAGGAGTATTATCAGAGACAGATATGCACGTTTGGAGTCATATGGATCTGCAAACAGATTCAATTCCAGGAATGAGTATAGCGAAAGCATATGCGTTTTTAGAAGGAAAACAAGGAACTGCTGTTATTGTTGCAATTGCAGATTCTGGAATAGATGTGGACCATGAAGATTTAAGAGATGTTGTTTGGACAAATCCAAAAGAAATTGCGAACAACAATAAAGACGACGATAATAATGGGTACATAGATGATCTGCATGGCTGGAATTTCTTAGGGAATAAAGCAGGTAAAATTGTAAATGCAGACCAGTTAGAGATTACAAGAATTGTAAAAAGCGGAATGGTTAAATTTGGGGATAAAAAAGCTTCAGAAATATCGGAAGAAAATAAAAAAGAATTCGAAACTTATTTAGGTTTACAAGAAAAGTTTGAAGCTAGAAATACGGAGAAGAAAGCGGAAATTGAAAATTTAAAAAACACTCAAACAAGAATCTCACAAATTGAAAATAACATTAAAGAGGTAAAGGAATTTGCAGGAACTACGGTCTTAACATCAGAGTTTTTAAAGAGTTTAAAACCTTCTAGCGCTCAAATGGCAGCGAAAATTTCAGATGTTGTTGGTATGTTAGAAAGAGGAATGACAGAAGGAGCTTTATTAGATGCTAAAAAAGGACTTACAGAATATTTAGATTCTCAAATTAAAGGTAAAAGTTATGATTTAGATTTTAATGTGCGTCAGACTTTAGGAGACAACTTATATGATATTAATGATAAATTTTACGGTAATAATAACGTAATTGGTTCTAAAGATTTAGAAAGTCATGGTACACATGTTGCGGGTATTGTAGCGGCTTCTAGAAATAATAAAAAAGGGGTTAATGGCGTTGCAAATAATGTTAAAATTATGGCAGTTAGAGTAGTGCCAGATGGAGACGAACATGATAAAGATGTTGCTTTAGGAATACGTTATGCGGTAGATAATGGTGCGAAAATTATAAATACAAGTTTTGGTAAAGGCTATTCTCCAAACAAAAAATGGGTATATGACGCTATTAAATATGCTGCAAAAAAAGATGTTTTAATTGTGAATGCAGCAGGAAACGATGGTAAAGATATTGATGTAACAAAAACATATCCTAACGATTCTGAGGATTTAGTAAATGAAATAGCAGACAATGTTTTAACTATTGGAGCCATGAGTTTGCATTATGATGAAAAGTTACCAGCTAATTTTTCTAATTTTGGTAAAACGAATGTAGATGTATTTGCACCAGGAGTAGCTATTTATGCAACGGTACCTAAAGATGCATATGCATCAAATAGCGGTACTTCAATGGCAGCACCTTCAACAGCCGGAGTTGCAGCTTTGGTGCGCTCTTATTATCCAAAATTATCTGCAAGCCAAGTAAAACATATTTTAATGAATTCTGGTATAAAAATTAACTTTGAGGTAATTAAGCCAGGTTCTCAAAGTAGAGAAAACCCGAACGGAGAGAAAGTACCATTTTCAGACTTATGTGTATCAGGAAGAGTTGTAAACGCATACAATGCGTTAAAAATGGCAGACAGAATTGTAAACGGACTTTAATAATTCAGAGAAAATAACGATTATTTCATTGTTGTTTTTTACTCTTATATTTAAATTAACTTAGCACATGAAAAAAATTATATTTTTATTATTTACAACTGTATTCTTAACTTCTTGCTTTCAAATAAAAGAAGTTACTTTCCAACAAAATAATAAAGTAAATTCTTCTGCATATTGGCAACAGCATATAGAGTACACTATGAATATTGATGTAGATGCAGAAAATCATCAATATAAAGGAACACAGCAGGTAATTTACACGAATAATTCGCCAGATGATTTAACTAAGGTATATTATCATTTATACTTTAATGCTTTTCAACCTGGTTCTCAAATGGATGTTCGTTCTTTAAATATTAAAGATCCAGACAGCAGAGTTAGAGATAGAATTAGTAAATTAAATGCTGATGAAATTGGGTATATAAAAGTAAAATCATTAAAACAAAATGGCAGCGCTGTTTCTTTTGAAACTGTAGGTACCGTTTTAGAAGTTACTTTAAATACACCTATAAAATCTGGTAAAAGTGTAACCTTAGATATGATTTTTGATGCACAGGTGCCTTTACAAGTTAGAAGAACAGGTAGAGATAATAAAGAAGGAGTTGCTTTGTCTATGTCGCAGTGGTATCCTAAAATGGCAGAATATGATTTTGAAGGTTGGCATACATCACCTTATATAGCAAGAGAGTTTCACGCCGTATGGGGTAATTTTGATGTGAAAATTTCAATTGATAAAGAATATACGATTGGCGGAACAGGATATTTACAAAATGCACAAGAAATAGGGCACGGTTATCAAGATGCTGCTATGCCTTTAAATGTTCCTAATTCAGAAAAATTAACTTGGCATTTTAAAGCACCAAATGTGCACGATTTTATGTGGGCCGCAGATCCTGATTATACACATGATGTTTTAAAAATGGACAATGGAGTTGATTTGCACTTTCTGTATAAGAATAATTTGGAAGCAAATTTTTTACAAAACTGGAAAGATTTACAACCCAAAACAGCTGAGCTAATGAAGTATTTTAGCAAGCATGTTGGTAATTACCCTTATAAACAATATTCTGTAATACAAGGAGGAGATGGTGGAATGGAGTATGCAATGTCTACATTAATTACTGGGAAAAGAAAATTTGGAAGCCTTTTTGGTGTTACTGCTCATGAAATGGGACACACCTGGTTTCAGTTTTTATTAGCCTCTAATGAGAGTAAGTATCCTTGGATGGATGAGGGATTTACTTCTTATATTTCGAACAAGGCATCTTATGAAATTCTAGAAAGAGGAGATAAGAATCCGAATGCAGGACCTTATAGAGGTTATAATTTTATGGTAAATTCTGGTTCGGAAGAAGTACTAACCACTCATGCAGACAGATTTAATACAAACAGAGCGTATAGTTTTGCTAGTTATAGCAAAGGAAGTATGTTTTTAGCCCAATTAGAATATATTATTGGTGCAGAGAATACTGCAACTGGTATAAAAAAATACTTTACAGATTTTAGTTTTAAGCATCCAACACCTAATGATGTGAAACGCTCTATGGAAAAAGTTTCTGGAATTCAATTAGATTGGTATTTGAATGAATGGACGCAAACCTTGCATACCATAGATTACGGAATAAAATCTGTAGACGGAAAAAGTATTACCTTAGAAAGAATTGGTCAAATGCCAATGCCAATAGATTTAAGTATTGTTTATACCGATGGATCGACTGAGGACTTTAATATACCTTTAAGAATGATGAGAGGTAATAAACCTACCAAAGCTACTGTCTTAGAAGATTGGGCTTGGGCAAATCCGGTGTATTCCTTTACTGCATCTAAAACTGTAAAATCTGTTACCATAGACAAAAGTAAATTAATGGCAGATATTAATGCTGATAATAATATTTTTGAAGTAGAATAAATATTTAAAAACCTATTATAAAAGACCTTATTTATTCCAATAAATAAGGTCTTTTTATTTTCTACGAAGCTGTGTTTTATTGAATTAATTCTTCTATTCTTTCATTTGGTATAAACCCTTTCAGCATTAAAAAAACACCACAGATAATTAAAATAACGCCCATAATTTTCTTAATTCTAAAAATTACTGGAGGTGTCATTTTGTTTTTTAATTGTTTTGCTAAAAATATTTTACCGAGATCCGTTATAAAATAACCTAATAAAATGGTTCCGAAATACAAAAAAATAGCATTTTGATCCATTTTTAAAGTAGGGCCGATAACTAGAACAGTTCCTAGCCAGAACGCTAAAACGCCAACATTTATAAAGTTTAAAAAGAAGCCTTTAAATAAGAGTTTTAAATAGTTATTTTTAATAGGCACTTTTAATAGTTTAGCAGATTCTAGTGCTTCTTTTTTATTTTCTTTCTCTAAATAAGTAATTAATCCATAAATAATTAGGACTAAACCTCCTAAAAAAAACAACCTTGGATCATCTTTTATCTTTTCTAATAAAGACCTACTGCCATAATACGCAATTAAAATAAAACAGACATCACCTAATACTACGCCTAAATCAAATGTTATTGCGGCTCTTGCTCCTTTTGTAATGCTAGTTTGTATGAGCATAAAGAAAACAGGCCCAATCATGAAAGCCATGAAAAACCCAATTAAAAAAGCATTTTTAAAGTCGTAAATATCCATATTAACAAAAATACGGAATTTTAAACATCATCAAAATCAATTGTAACTTTAGGTGTTGTAGGATGCGCCTGACAAGTTAAAATAAGACCTTCTTCGATTTCATCATCTGTTAAAATAGAATTCTTAATCATTACCGCTTTTCCTTCGGTAACTTTTGCCAAACAAGAGCTACAAACGCCACCTTGACAAGAATACGGTGCGTCTATATTATTGCGCAGGTTTGCTGCTAAAATGTCATCTGTTTGAGACATTGTAAATGTAGATTTCTCATCGTCTAAAATCACAGTAATTTCAGTTTCACCTTCTTTTACTTGAGCGCTCTTATCTTCATCAACAGCTACTATAAATAATTCGAAATGAATATTTTCTTTAGCAATGTTATTTTTTTCTAAAGTTTTAGAAACGTCTTTGATCATTTCTTCTGGTCCACATAAATAAGCAGCATCAAAAGAAGTTTCTTTGTACATGTTTTTTACAAAGTAGTTGGTTACGTTGCCATCTATTCTGCCACGTAAATTATTTTTTACATTTTCTCTACTAAATATATAGTGTAACTTTAATCTGTCTATATATGTTTCTTTTAGTTGATTTAATTCTTTATAAAAAATAGTGTCTGCTGCAGATTTGTTTCCGTAAATTAAAGTAAAAGTTGCGGTAGGTTCTTTTATTAAAACCGATTTTAACATCGATAATATTGGCGTAATTCCAGATCCAGCTGCAAAACCAATATAGTTTTTATGTGCTTCAGGATTTAATAAAAAACGACCTTCAGGAGCTGTAATTTCTATCGCATCTCCCACTTTAAGATCAGAAGTTGCATGGGTAGAAAAAACACCTTTTTCTACTTTTTTGATAGCTACTCTAATTTCGCCACTTTCTGGAGTAGCGCAAATAGAGTATGCTCTTCTAATTGTTTCTCCATTAATTGCTGTTTGAAGCGTTACGTATTGCCCTGCTGTAAAATTAAAATCAGCTTTTAAACTTTCAGGTATGCTAAATACTACAGAAACCGCGTCTGCGGTTTCTTGTTTTATTTCTTGTATGTGTACTTTGTGAAATTCTGCCATAAATGTTATTAAACTAAATTATTCTCAACTAAATATTCAGCTATTTGAACTGTGTTTGTAGCGGCACCTTTTCTAAGGTTATCTGCAACAATCCACAAATTTAAGGTATTTTCTTGAGATTCGTCTCTTCTAATTCGACCAACAAATACTTCGTCTTTGTTGTGTGCATTTACAGCCATCGGATAGATATTATTTGCTAAGTCGTCTTGCACAATAATACCTGGAGTTTTAGCTAAAATTTGGCGAACTTCAGTTAGATCAAAATCATGTTCAAATTGTACGTTTACAGCTTCAGAGTGTCCACCGGCAGTAGGTATTCTAACAGCAGTAGCAGTTACAGAAAAAGAATCATCGCGTAAAATTTTCTTAGGTTCTTTGACTAATTTCATTTCTTCTTTGGTGTATCCATTTTCTAAAAAAACATCGCAATGGGGTATTGCGTTTCTACCAATTTTATAAGGATATGCCATTTCACCTTCAATGCCCGCTTCCTCATTCTCTAATTGTTGTACCGCTTTTACACCTGAACCCGAAACAGATTGATAGGTAGAAATAACAACACGTTTCATTTTATATTTTAAATGCAGAGGAGATAGCGCAGCTACTAACTGAATTGTAGAACAATTAGGGTTTGCAATAATTTTGTCATCTTTTGTTAAGACATCTCCATTTATTTCTGGGACGACTAGCTTTTTAGTCGGATCCATTCTCCATGCAGAAGAATTATCAATTACAGTAGTTCCAACGGCAGCAAATTTTGGGGCCCATTCTAAAGAAGTAGCACCACCTGCAGAAAATAAAGCAATATCTGGAGTCATTTTTAAGGCATCTTCTAAAGTTACAACGGTGTATTCTTTTCCTTTGTAGGTTCGTTTTTTGCCAGCAGACCTTGCAGATGCTACGGGTATTAATTCTGTGATGGGTAAATTTCGCTCTTCTAAAACTTTTAACATTACCGTTCCAACCATTCCAGTTGCACCAACTACAGCTACTTTCATACGTGTTTATTATTTGGGTTTCCTGCTTTTTAAGGAAAGAGATCTTTAGTATGTCTTAAAATAATTTTTAAGACGCCTTGTTTATTGTGCAAAGATGCTAAAAAAAAGAAGGATATAAATTACTTAAACCTTTATAAATCAACCAAAGTTTAAAAATTAAGCAAATAAAATTCTGGTGTTTAAAATTAAACTTTCATATAAAATAGAGTAGTTTTGTGATAGATTTAGATTTTCAGCTTAAAATCAATATTAAAAACAATGTTTAACCTAATTAGTATAGCATGCAACTGTACAATAAGTTAAGCGCCATAGAGCGCGCTGCCTTAATAGATGAAGCGGGTAAAGACCGTATTACAATTTCTTTCTATCAATATGTTAAGATAGAAAACCCACAATTATTACGAGATAAATTATTCTTAGAATGGGATGCTTTAGACGTTTTAGGTAGAATTTATGTTTCTTTTGAAGGCATAAATGCACAATTATCTGTTGCGTCAGAAAATTTCTATGCGTTAAAAGCGCAATTAGATGCCATTATTTTCTTGAAGGATATTCGTTTAAATGTTGCTGTGGAGCACAATAATAAATCGTTTTTAAAACTGAAAGTAAAAGTTAGAAACAAAATTGTTGCAGATGGTTTGGTTGATGAAACTTTTGACGTTACCAACAAAGGCGTGCATTTAAATGCAGACGAATTTAATGAAATGTTAGCAAATCCTGATACGATTTGTGTAGACATGCGAAACCATTATGAGAGTGAAATCGGCTATTTTGAAGGAGCTATAACGCCAGATGTAGATACCTTTAGAGATTCTTTAGATATTATCGAAGAAGATTTAAAGGACAATAAAGAAGATAAAAATTTATTGATGTACTGTACAGGTGGAATTCGTTGTGAAAAAGCATCTGCTTATTATAAGCACAAAGGATTTAAAAATGTTTTTCAGCTGGAAGGCGGAATTATAGAATACACACGTCAAGTAAAATCCGAAGGAATAGAAAATAAGTTTATTGGAAAGAATTTTGTGTTTGACCACAGAAGAGCAGAAAAAATTACAGATGATGTAGTCTCTAATTGTCACCAATGCGGAGAAGCTTGTAATGAACACACAAACTGTGCAAATGAAGCCTGTCATCTGTTATTTATTCAATGTGATGGCTGTTCAGAAAAAATGAAAAATACTTGTTCTACTAATTGTCAAGAAGTAATTCAGTTATCTTTTGAGGAGCAAAAGGAGCTAAGAAAGGGTAAAGGGAATAGTAATAAAATATTCAAAAAAGGTAGAAGTAAAGTTTTAAAATTTAAGAATTAATTATAAAAATATAAAATTTAAAGACCTCAATTTTGAGGTCTTTTTTTTGTCAAAAAAATCCCTTTCACTTCTCGGTCAGATTTCTTATATTAGCTGATTAGACTTTATTAAGTTGCTTTTTCATAGCTACTTGATAATCAAATTATGAACCCAAAATAGAGGTTAGTGTAGGTGTTTGTTTTTAGTAGTAGCGCGCTAGAAATCAACAACCAACCGCAACAGCTATAATAATATATAAATCACATGGCATGTGGAAGTTGTGGTACAACAGAAAATGGCGTACCAAAAGGTTGTAAAAGTAATGGTAATTGTGGGTCAGGAACCTGCGGAAGCGGTAGTAATAAATTAGCTGTTTTCGATTGGTTGTCTAACATGACATTGCCTAGCGGACAAGAAAAATTTAATATTTTTGAGGTTCGCTTTAAGAACGGAAGAAAACATTTTTATAAAAATCCAGATAATTTACCCGTAACTATGGGAGATATTGTGGCAGTAGAAGGTTCTCCGGGACACGATATTGGTACTGTTTCTTTAGCAGGAGAATTGGTAAAAGTGCAAATGAAAAAGCACAAAATTACTGAAGATCATGAAGATGTAAAGAAGATTTATAGAAAAGCTTCACAAAGAGATATCGATATTTGGCAACAATCTAGAGCTAAAGAAGAAGAGACTCAGAGAAAAGGAAGAGAAATTTTAGGACGCTTAGGGCTACAAATGAAGCTTTCTGATGTAGAATACCAAGGAGATGGGAACAAAGCCACTTTTTATTACACAGCAGAAACCAGAGTAGATTTTAGACAATTAATTAGAGATTTAGCAGGTGCTTTTTCTATTCGTGTAGAAATGAAACAAGTAGGTGCAAGGCAAGAGGCAGCCCGTTTAGGAGGTATTGGTTCTTGTGGTAGAGAATTGTGTTGTTCTACATGGTTAACAGATTTTAGAAAAGTAACAACATCTGCAGCCCGTTACCAGCAATTATCTCTAAATCCTTTGAAGTTAGCAGGACAATGTGGTAAATTAAAATGTTGTTTAAATTTTGAATTAGACACGTATTTAGATGCTTTAAAAACGTTTCCAAAGCAAGATTTGGTGTTAAAAACTGAAAAAGGAGAAGCTGTATTTGTAAAGATGGATATTTTTAAAAATCATCTTTGGTATACATACAAAGAAGAACGCTTTAAATGGTTTCGTTTAACATTAGAGCAGGTTCTAGAGATTATAGCACTAAATAAAAACAACGAAAAATCGATCTCTTTAGAAGAATATGAAGCAGATGTTGTATTGCCAGAAAAGGTAGATTTTGAAGATGCAGTTGGGCAAGACAGTCTAACACGTTTTGATGCACCAAAAACAAGTAAGCGCAGAAGAAATAATAAAAATAATAATAAGAAAAAACCTGTTGGTGCAGTTGTAGGCAAGACGCAAAATAAGCCAAACCCTAGAAAAAAACCACAGGCAAAGCAACAGAATAAGCCACAGATTCAAAATAAGGAACAATCTCAAGCACAACCGCAGCAGCAAAACAAACCAAAACCAAAACCTAGACCAAAACCTAGACCAAGGCCTGCTGCTGAAAAAAACACCAACCCGAACGCTAATACAAATCAAGAGCAGTCTAAGGGAGATGTAAAAAAGCCAAATAAACCGAGAAGTAATAATAAAAATCGTAATAATAACGGTCCAAAAAATGGAAACGATTCAGAAAAGTAAATTTTCAATTTTTTTATTGGTTTTAATTTTGATGTTTTCTTGTGATGATATTATAGAATTTAACCAATACAAAACACTAGAAAATAGTTTTTGGAAATCTGGAGAAAAAATTACGTTTGCTTTTGAAGTAAAAGACACCATTTTACCGAAGAATTTATACATCAATATTCGAAATAATAATGATTATGAGTTTAGTAATTTATACATCATTACAGAATTAAAATTCCCCAATAATACTTTGGTTATTGATACTTTACAGTATGAAATGGCAGACATTTCTGGAATGTTTTTAGGCAATGGTTTTTCTGAAATAAAAGAAAATAAATTATTTTATAAAGAACATAAGGTTTTTCCTGTTTCAGGAAATTATACTTTAGACATAAGACACGCAATGAGAAAAAACGGAGAAATTGATGCTATTGAAAAATTATATGGATTGCAAGACATTGGTTTTAGCATTGAAAAAATAAATAAATAATGGCTAAGAAAAAGACAACTAGTTTTAAAAAATATTTAAAATGGTTCTGGGGAATTATTTTAGGAGGATTTACACTTGTTTTAGTATTGTTTTTATATACTGCCTGGGACCCTTTTGATACGTTGCCTTCCTTTGAAGAATTAGAAAATCCGCAAACAAACCTAGCAACAGAAGTTATTTCTATTGATGGAAAAACCATTGGCAAGTATGCTAAAGAAAATAGAACCCCGATAAAATTTAAAGAATTATCAACGAATTTGGTGAATGCTTTAGTTGCAACAGAAGATGAACGTTTTTATGAGCACTCTGGCATCGATTTTAAAGGAACAGCAAGGGCAGTTCTAAAACCTGGAAGTGGAGGAGCAAGCACAATAACACAACAATTGGCTAAAATGTTGTTTACCGGCAGAGCATCAAAAAATATAATTAAAAGATTGTTGCAAAAAGCAAAAGAGTGGGTTGTAGCTACCAAATTAGAGAAGCAATATACTAAAAATGAGATTATTGCCATGTATTTGAATAAATACGATTTTCTAAATCAGGCAGTAGGAATACGTTCTGCATCTAGAATCTACTTTGGAAAAGAACCAAAAGAATTGAGGATAGACCAAGCTGCAATGCTTGTTGGTATGTTGAAAAACTCCTCTTACTTTAATCCTTTAAGAAGAGAAGCAAAAGTAAAACAGCGCAGAAATGTGGTGTTAAAGCAAATGACACGTAGTAATTTTATTACAGCCGTCGAAAAAGACTCTTTACAAAAATTAGATTTAGGTTTAGATATTCATAAAGAGAGTCATAAAGATGGGTCTGCAACCTATTTTAGAGGACATTTACAAAAAATAATGCGCACATGGGTGCAAGAGCATCCAAAACCAAACGGAGAACAGTATAATATTTTTGAAGATGGTTTAAAAATCTTTGTAACCATCGATTCTAGAATGCAACAATATGCAGAAGAAGCTATAGATGAGCACATGTCTAATTTGCAGTCTTACTTTTTTAAAGAACAAAAAAGCAACAAATTAGCTCCTTTTTATGATCTGGAAAAAAGCCAAATTAATACAATTCTAAACAGAGCTAAGAAAAACTCGGATAGATATAAGCGTTTAAAGTCTGCAGGGAAATCATTAAAATACATAGAAAAAGTCTTTAAAAAGAAGATAAAAATGAAGGTGTTTTCTTATAAAGGTGATAGAGATACCATTATGTCTCCGAATGATTCTATAAAATATTATAAATACTTTTTACGCTCTGGTTTATTATCAATAGAACCACAAACGGGCCACATAAAAGCTTGGGTTGGTGGTATTAACTATAAACATTTTAAGTTTGATGCCGTTGCACAACAAAAAAGACAAGTTGGTTCTACTTTTAAACCTTTTGTATATGCAACAGCAATTAATCAATTAAAATTATCTCCGTGTGATTCTTTTCCGAACATTCCGTATACAATTCCTAAAGGAAAATATGGAATTCCAGAAGAATGGAAACCAAAAAATTCTGGAGATAAATATGGAGGTATGTTAACTCTAAAAGAAGGTTTAGCAGGTTCAGTAAACACAATGTCGGCAAGATTAATAGATATGGTTTCTCCAGAAAATGTAGTGCGTTTGGCAAAAGCTGCTGGTATAGAAAGTAGAATTCGTGCAAACCCTGCAATTGCTTTAGGAGCTGTAGAATTATCATTATTAGAAATGGTAAGCGCTTATTCTACTTTTGCAAACAAAGGCTTGCGCGTAAGTCCAATGATTATTACAAGAATAGAAGATAAAAACGGAACTGTTTTAGAAGAATTTAGACCTAAAACAGCAGAGGTTTTAAGCGAAGAATCTGCCTATGTAGTTTTAAATTTATTAGAGGGTGTTACACAATATGGTTCTGGTATTCGGTTGCGTTTGCCTTGGGAGAAACCAGGATATGTTACAGGATACCCTTATGAATTTACAAATGCAATAGCTGGTAAAACAGGTACTACTCAGAACCAATCTGATGGATGGTTTATGGGAATTGTACCCAATTTAGCAACTGGAGTTTGGACGGGTGGAGAAGACAGATCTACACATTTTGAGGGAATTGCCAAAGGGCAAGGTGCAACAATGTCTTTGCCTTCATTTGCGTTGTTTTTGAAAAAATGCTATGCGGATGAAAGTTTAAATATTAGTCAAGAAGAATTTGAGAAACCAGAGAATTTGTCAATAAACATTAATTGCGGCGAGATAGAGAAGGAAGAAGATGAGAAAGGTGAGTTAGATGAGTTAGATGAGAAAAAGAAGAATGAAAAAAAAGTTATCGTAATAGAAGAAGATATCGATTTTTAAAACTTCTTTGATCCGTTGTAAAGGTGCTTAATGATGTATTTTTTGAGATGAGTAAATAACGTTTGAATATAAGTCATAATAAAGAATCATATGATTAATAAAAAAGTAAAGAATGTACAAGAAGCTTTGGCTGATGTAAAAAGTGAAATGACTTTTATGTTGGGTGGTTTTGGTTTGTGCGGAATTCCTGAAAATGCTATTTCAGAATTAGTAAGATTAGATGTTAGAGAAGTAACTTGTATTTCTAACAATGCGGGTGTAGATGATTTTGGTTTAGGTTTGTTACTTCAAAACAAGCAAATTAAAAAAATGATTTCTTCATATGTTGGTGAAAATGATGAATTTGAAAGACAAATGCTCTCTGGGGAATTGGAAGTAGAACTAACACCACAAGGAACTTTAGCAGAAAAATGCAGAGCTGCACAAGCAGGTTTTCCTGCATTTTATACACCTGCAGGTTTCGGTACTGAAGTGGCCGAAGGAAAAGAAACAAGAGAATTTGATGGTAAAATGTATGTTTTAGAGCCTGCCTTTAAAGCAGATTTTGCTTTTGTAAAAGCTTGGAAAGGGGATGCAGCTGGTAATTTAGTTTTTAAAGGAACGTCTAGAAACTTTAATCCTAATATGTGCGGAGCTGCAACAATTACAGTTGCAGAGGTTGAAGAAATGGTTGAAGTTGGAGCGTTAGACCCAAACAATGTTCATATTCCAGGAATATTTGTACAAAGAATTTTTCAAGGGAAAAATTATGAAAAGAGAATTGAACAACGAACAGTGCGTAACCGCAATTAATCAATTTACCAATACAATAATGTAACAATAAAAAATCCTGTAGTTGATAAATCAATTGAAGTTGCATTAATGGTAATTAATTATTGTGAAGTTTTACAAGCAGAAAGAAAATATGTGATTTCTCGCCAATTATTAAAATCAGGAACAAGTATTGGTGCAAATATTCACGAAGCACAAAATGCAGAAAGTAAAGCAGATTTTATTCATAAAATGAAAATTGCAACCAAAGAGTTAGAGGAAACTAAATATTGGTTAATTTTATGTGAAAAATCAAAAACATATCCTACTCATTTAGATTTGAGTAAAAAGGTAAATGAATTAGGATTGATTTTATATAAAATAGTAAGTGCAAGTATTAAATCTCGAAAGTAGAATTGATACATTTTTAAATTATTTAATTGATACATTGATATGTTAGACAAAATTGGCATTGCAAAAAGAATTGCTCAAGAAGTTCAAGACGGTTTTTATGTAAATTTAGGTATTGGTATTCCTACATTAGTTGCAAACTATGTAAGAGAAGATATAGAAGTAGAGTTTCAGTCTGAAAACGGAGTTTTAGGCATGGGTGCATTTCCTTTTGATGGAGAAGAAGATGCCGATATTATAAATGCAGGAAAGCAAACAATTACTACGATGCCAGGAGCAAGTTTTTTTGATTCTTCAATGAGCTTTGCTATGATTCGCGGGAAACACGTAGATCTTACAATTCTTGGAGCAATGGAAGTTTCTGAAAACGGAGATATTGCCAACTGGAAAATTCCAGGAAAGATGGTAAAAGGAATGGGAGGTGCAATGGATTTAGTTGCATCTGCAGAAAATATTATTGTGGCAATGATGCACACAAATAAGCACGGAGAATCTAAGATTTTAAAAAAATGTTCTTTGCCTTTAACAGGTGTTGGTTGTGTTACAAAAGTGGTTACCAACTTAGCTGTTTTAGAAGTAAAAGACAATGCGTTTTATTTATTAGAAAGAGCTCCTGGGGTTTCTGTTGAGGCAATTCAGAATGCCACTGAAGGAACATTAATTGTAAATGGTGAAATACCAGAAATGGCTATTTAGTATGAAAAAAATAAAACCTTTTATTCCATTGATATTCCCAATATTAATAATTTTATTTGGGCTACTTATTTATAAAATAATAGGCTTTGAACCTAATGTATACACAATCATTATAAATTTAGGATTGGCATTTATTTTATCTCCAAGAGTGAAAAAAGTAGACAGTCAAACCGGTACAAAAGAGCAGATTACTTGGCTGTTTTGTAAAAAATATATTGAAGTAATATGAAACTATTTAAGATAATATATTGGTTAATCTACCCGATTTTAATTGTGGTGTTTATGCTTATTTTTGACCAACTATTCGAAACAAATAACTTTATAGTAAAAGCAGGAAGTAGCGCCGTTTTTGCTTTTATGCTATCACCAAGAAAGAAAATTATTCAAACAGAAAAAGGTAAAATAAAACAAATTACTTGGCTCTTTCTAAAAGAACCAATAGGATTAGATTAATAATTTCATTTACTTTAAAATTTAAGAGGCACTTATTATGAAAATAATATCATACAATGTAAACGGAATTAGAGCTGCTTTAAAAAAGGGTTTTATAGATTGGTTAAAGGTTGCAAATCCAGACGTGATTTGCATTCAAGAAACGAAAGCACATAAAGAACAATTAGATTTATCTGAGTTTGAAAATGCTGGGTATACCTATCATTATTGGTTCTCTGCTCAGAAAAAAGGATACGCTTCTGTTGCTATACTTTGTAAAGAAAAGCCAAACCATATTGAGTATGGTACAGGAATAGAAACAATGGATTTTGAAGGTAGAAATCTTCGTGTAGATTTTGATACTGTTTCTGTAATGAGCATGTATTTGCCTTCAGGAACAAATTTAGATAGACTAAAGTTTAAACTGAATTATATGAATGAAATTCAGGAGTACATCAATACATTGAAACAAGAAATTCCGAATTTAGTTATTTGTGGAGACTACAATGTTTGCCATGAAGAAATTGATATTCACAACCCTAAAATGAAAGGCGTTTCTGGTTTCTTACCAGAAGAAAGAACATGGATGGGAGATTTTATAAAAAGCGGATTTGTAGATAGTTTTAGGTATTTAAATCAAGAGAAACAAGAATACTCTTGGTGGAGTTATAGAGCCAATTCAAGAGCTAATAATAAAGGATGGCGTTTAGATTACGCAATGGTTTCAGAACCCTTAAAAAACAGCATTTCTAGAGCCTATATTTTATCAGAAGCAAAGCATTCTGATCATTGCCCAATTGTAGTTGAATTAGATATATAAAACTGTAATGAAACAATTCTTATTAATTCTATTGTGCACTTCTTGTTTTTTTGCACAAACACCAAATACGGTGCTTTCTAAGAAAATAATACCAATAGGTTTGTTTTCAGATTATGATATTGTCTTAATTGATAGCTTATTAATGGATACTAAATACAAGTCTCCGTTGTATGAAAAATCAACTTATATAATAAATGATATAGAAGAAAATGATGTTTCTGATATCAAATTATCTACAGAAATCCTAAAAGCAAGACTTGACAATATTAATACCAAAACACCTTTTCACATTGCATACAATCCTGCATTAGAAAAAGTGATAAAATCCTATTTAAAGTATCGTAAAAGATATTACCCTGCTTTAATGGCGAAGGCTGCGTATTATTTTCCAATGTTCGAGAAATATTTAGACAAATATGATATTCCTTTAGAAATGAAGTATTTAGCGATTGTGGAGTCTGCTTTAAATCCAACTGCAAAATCTAGAGTTGGTGCAACGGGCTTATGGCAATTTATGTATCCAACTGGTGTACAGTACAAATTAAAGGTAAGTTCTTATGTAGAT
Source organism: Polaribacter sp. (assembly GCA_047616665.1). GTDB lineage: Bacteria > Bacteroidota > Bacteroidia > Flavobacteriales > Flavobacteriaceae > Polaribacter. The sequence goes on along the minus strand of JBLHGY010000010.1, from coordinate 3,544 downwards.
GAGCGCCAAGATCCTGTTAGGGCAACCATTGCCGCTTGCAAATACTTGTCAGATTTGTACACTATTTTTGGCGATTGGGATTTGGCTTTAGCGGCGTACAATTCTGGGCCAGGAAATGTTGCTAAAGCGATTAAACGTTCTGGAGGTTACAGAAATTACTGGAATATTCGTCCGTTTTTGCCAAGAGAAACTGCTAGTTACGTGCCCGCATTTTATGCAACTATGTATTTATTCGAATATCAAAAAGAGCATCAATTAATTGCAGAAGCTCCGCAAATTCGTTATTTTGAGACAGATACGCTACAGGTTAAAAAGACCATAAGTTTTGATCAAGTTTCAGAAATTACAGGGATTAATTTAGAATTAATTCAGTTTTTAAATCCTTCTTATAAATTAGATATTATTCCTTTTGTTGAAGGGAAAAATTATACAATTACACTGCCAAGAAAAAATGCTTTCAATTTTATAGAAAAAGAGCAAGCAATTTATGCTTTAGCGGATGAGGACGCTGCTCAAAGAGAAAAGCCATTGCCTAAGTATTTTGAATTAGATAAACGCATTCGGTACAAAGTAAAAAATGGAGATTTCTTAGGGAAAATTGCAAATAAATTTGGGGTAAGAGTAAGTGATATTAAACGTTGGAATAGGTTGAAAAACAGTAGCTTAAAAATTGGTCAACGTTTAAGTATTTATCCAAAGAAAATAGCAATTACAAAAGCTAAATTAAAGGCTTTATCAGTAAAAAAATAGAGAAACATCAAATAAGAAAGGTAGTTTTAAAACTTACATAATAAGAAAAGGAGATTCACTTTGGACAATTTCTAGAAAATTTATGAATGTTTCTATGGATGAAATTAAAAAGTGGAACAATATTTGGGGTGTTAAAAGTTGAAAGCCTGAAACTAAACTTAAAATTTATAAAAACGAATTATGAAAAATTTATTTTCAATATTTATGGTAGCAATTTTACTAACTTCTTGCATAGGAACAGATAAGTTTGTGTTAAGAAATTCTCTTGGTAAAGTGAATAAAGTAATGGTAGTTACTAAAGCTAGCGACTGGAACGGAGATATAGGTTCTGCAATTAGAAATTCTTTTGGTGAGATTATGGTAGGTTTGCCCCAACCAGAAACCATACTGTCTGTCTCTCAGATTGCGCCAAATGGTTTTAACTCTATGATGAAGGTTTCTAGAAATATTCTAATTATAGGTAAGGGTGAAAAAGAAGATTTTTATATAAAAAAGAATGTATATGCCCAACCCCAAATTATTATTTATGTTTACGGAACAGATGATGCAAGCATTATAAAAATATTTAACAAGTATAAAAAAGAAATTATAGACGCTTATATCTCTTCGGATATATTAATGACTCAGAATATTTTTAAGAGGAAGAAATTAGATGATTCTCAATTTAAGACACTTCAAAACTTAGGCGTTTCTTTTACTGCACCAGAAAATTTTAAAACCGTAGATGATACTGGAGATTTCTTATGGTTACGACAACACTTAACTAGCGGAATTGCAAAAACAGGGAGTAATAATATTTTAGTGTATTCAGTTCCTATAAAAGACGAAACTAAAATTGCTGAAAATATTATTGCAGTTAGAAATAGTATTGGTAAAAAGTACATACCTGGCACAGATCCAGAAACAATGTATATGATTACAGAAGAGGCATACACACCTTTTACGTCTGAGGTTGTTTTAGATGGTAAAAAAACCTTTGAAACACGAGGTAAATGGGAAGTGAAAAATGATTTTATGGCAGGACCATTTTTAAATTACTCTGTAGTTGATAAGAAGAAGAATAGGATTATCGTTTTTGAAGGTTTTACGTATGCTCCTTCCGTTAATAAAAGAGCTTTTTTGTTTGAGTTAGAAGCAATTGCAAAATCTATGAAGATTAAATAACTATTTAATGTTTTAATAGAAGTACTTATTAATACCCTATTTTTTTTCGTAACCTCTTTATAACTTTGCTTGCTGTTGCACTTGCTTTTTCTGCTCCAATATTTAGTGCTTCATCAATCTCATGTTTGTTTTCCATGAAGTGATTGTACTTTGTTCTAACCGTTGCAAATTTCTCTATGATTAACTCATATAAAGCCTGTTTTGCGTGACCATAACCATAATTTCCACCTTCATAATTTGCTCTCATTTCTTTAATTTGAGTAGCTGAAGCTAGTAGTTTATATAAAGCAAATACGTTGTCAGTATCAGGGTTTTTTGGATCTTCCAAGGCCAAGCTATCGGTTTTAATTCCCATAATTTGTTTGCGTAATTTTTTATCTGTAAGAAAAATATTGATCGTATTGTTTCTAGATTTACTCATTTTTTCACCATCAATTCCTGGAACTAATTTTGTGTGTTCTTGTATTTTTGCTTTTGGCAAAACCAATGTTTCTCCTAGAACGTTATTTATTCTACTGGCAACATCTCTTGTCATTTCTAAATGCTGTAACTGATCTTTACCAACAGGAACAATTTCTGCATCATACAGTAAAATATCGGCCGCCATTAACATTGGATAGGTAAATAACCCAGCATTTACATCTCCTAATCGGTCTGATTTATCTTTAAAACTATGAGCTAATGTTAGTCTTTGAAAAGGAAAGTAGCAACTTAAATACCAAGTTAGTTCTGCCGTTTGAGGAACATCACTCTGTCTGTAAAAAACAGTTTTATTAATATCTAAACCACAGGCTAGCCAAGTTGCAGCAGTACTGTAAGTGTTTTCTCTTAATTCTTTACCGTCTTTAATTTGAGTTAAAGAATGCATATCTGCAATAAATAAATACGCTTCATTTTCTGGGTTATTTGCCATTTCTACTGCTGGTAATATGGCGCCCAATAAATTCCCTAAATGCGGTGTTCCTGTACTTTGAACACCTGTTAAAATTCTTGACATTAATTTTTATTTTTGATATCTTTATAATCGTTAGATATTTAAGTTCTTCTAGACAGCACAAAATACAAATAAGTAAGGTGTTAGAACAATCTATGAAAGCAAAAATAAGGTTTTGATTAGGAAAATCGATAAACAAAAAGAATATTAGTATTTTTGTTCACTTATTGAGGTTTAAATTAAGAATTAGGAACTTCATTTTTTTTTGGCCTTTAAATAAACTATTGAAAATTATAATATATTCTGTGAAATTTATAAAAGTTCCTTTATTTTTAATCTGGCGAATGTGGTTTGGCATTTTAATGTTTATTTCTCTTGTCTTATTTTTTCCTTTTTTATTAATTTTTTCCTTTAAAGAAGAGCATTATCATATCTTTTGGAGATTTGCGAGAATACTTTCTAGAATATTAATTCATGGAATGGGCTTTCGCTTAAAGTTTGAATCAAATCAAAATATAGATCTTAATAAAAGTTATATGTATTGTCCAAATCATGGTTCTTTGTTAGACCCTTTTGTGTTAATTGCTTTGAGTAAAAAACCAATTGTATTTGTAGGTAAAAAGGAATTGGCAAGGATTCCTGTTTTTGGTTTTTTTTATAAGAGAACAGCAATTTTGGTAGACAGAAACAGCGTAG
>JBLHGY010000009.1:0-27247 GCA_047616665.1 Polaribacter sp. | reverse complement strand
ATTATTTCTTCATCAAAAATAGAAAAATTATAATGAACAAGTTTGTAGTTTGCAAGTATTGTTTATATTTGCATCCCGAAACTTCGGATAAGTTGCAGGCGTGGTGGAATTGGTAGACACGCTAGACTTAGGATCTAGTGCCGCGAGGTGTGAGAGTTCGAGTCTCTCCGCCTGTACAAATGAGAAAGCTGAAGCGCAAACTTCGGCTTTTTTCATTTTTAAAAACGAACAAATTATTATGAAACTACATCCTTTAAAATTCACGCCTGTTTTTAAATACAGACTTTGGGGTGGAGAAAAATTAAAATCAGTTTTAAATAAAGAATATTCTGAAGATAATATTGGAGAATCTTGGGAGATTTCAGATGTAGAAGATGGCGAAACAGTTGTTGCTGCTGGTTTTTTTCAAGGGAAAACTTTGAAAGATTTAATTAAATCTTATAAAGGAGAATTCTTAGGTAAAACTATTTATGAAAAATTCGGAAATGAATTTCCGTTGTTAGTTAAATTTATAGATGCAAAAACTCCGTTATCTATTCAAGTGCATCCAGGCAATGAAGTAGCAAAAGAACGGCACAATTCATTTGGTAAAAATGAAATGTGGTATGTGATGGAAGCGGATAAAGATGCGGAGCTGATTGTTGGTTTTGATGAAAAAATAGAGAAGAAAGATTACAATGCCTGTGTTGCAGATGGTGCTGTATTAAAACTGATGCACCACGAAAATGTTGTAGAAGGAGATACTTTTTATATTCCTACGGGAAGAGTGCATGCCATTGGAGCTGGCGTTTTGTTGGCAGAAATTCAGCAGACTTCCGATATTACATATCGTATTTACGATTATGATCGTGTAGATGCTAAAACGGGAGCCTTAAGAGACCTACATAACGACATGGCAATTGATGTGATCGATTTTGAATGTCACGACACATACAAAACAAGCTATGAGTCAAAACTAAATGTATCTAATACGCTAGTACATTCACCTTATTTTACCTCTAACTTTATAGTTATTGAAGGAACTTTACAAAAAGACTACTCGAAATTAGATTCTTTTGTGATTTATATTTGTGTTGATGGTGCTTTAGAATTAGTGCATAACAAAAAAAGTTTCTCACTTAAAAAAGGAGAAACTATTTTATTGCCAGCTTCAATAGATAGTATAGAATTGCAATCTCTATCAGAGAAAAGTAAACTTTTAGAAGTCCATTTATAATACCAGTTTAATATTAAAATGTTTTGTAAATAAATTGAATTATTTGTTTAATGAAATAATTTCAAAGTCTTCAGATTTTTCTGCAAAAGCGAACATTTCTTTGGTTTCTATTGGTGGTATTCTCAATTTTCTTTTGGTTAAATCTATCCAGGCACCGTACACTTTTATAACGGCAGAAAGCTTTCCTGCACCATTATAAACTTCATGTATAAGTTTCCAACGTTCGTTGTTTTCTGACAACCCCTGTAGTTTTAAATTTACAGTAATATTTTCTCCTAAATGAATCTCTTTTCTAAAAGAGGTTTCTTCTTTAAATAAAATAGGACCTAAATTATGCCGTGTAAATTCATCAATAGAAAAGTTGTTTTCAGCAAAATAACGCACTCTTACTTCTGCAGCATAATCGTTGTAAGCAGTATGACGCATATGCCTATTTGGGTCAAAATCTGCCCATTTAGTAGCAAAGGATACTTGAAAACTCATGTTTTTAGGAAATAAAAACCTCTGATAAACGCATTGTTTTGTCAGAGATTATAAATTATAAATTAGTTTCTTACGGTTTCTGTAGTGTTTTTTAGTTTTAGATCTTTTAAAACATTTAATGCTTCTGCTACATAAATATCTTTGGCTAGGTTTTTATGCCAAGCAGTTCTTTTGTCAGCTAAAACGCTGTCTTTTTCCATCAATGGAAATTCATATTTCGGAGACTCAAAATTAAGTTTAGTCTCGTTTTTAAAAGCATTAGTATATTTCTTTGAAGCAACTTCTAATAAAGCACTTTCCTTAGAGAAATCTTTAAAATTTAGAGAGTAAGAGGTGTCTTCTTGATTTTCTTTTAACCATTTTGCATATTCATTTATCAACTTAAACTGTTCATCTAAAGCAATTCTGTTTTTACTTTTATTTATAACATCAGAAAAATTCTCATAAGAGTTTGTTTTGGTGTACTTTGCTTGTGGAACTTTATCCCAAATTAAAGCACCTGTTAGGTCTCTTTCTCCAAATTTCATATAACTATACTTGTTGGGCATTGCAATATCAGAATACACGCCTTCAATCTGGGTAGAGCCTCCATTTACTCTGTAAAATTTTTGAATGGTCATTTTAATGGCTCCTAGATCTTTTTCGTACTTCGGGTAAAAATTATTAATAGGAATTACACTTTGTACAGTTCCTTTTCCGTAGGTCTGGTTTCCTCCAATAATTACGGCTCTTCCATAATCTTGCATGGCAGCAGCAAAGATTTCTGATGCGGATGCAGATAGTTCATTCACTAAAACAACCACGGCACCATCCCACTGCATTTTAGGATTCTCGTCATTTTTTACAATAGGATCTTGACCTCTATATTTTACCTGCACCACTGGCCCTTCAGTAATAAATAAACCTGCAATTTCTATCGCTGTTTTTAGAGAACCACCGCCATTATTTCTTAAATCGATTAATAAGCCAGATATATTTTCGCTTTTTAAACGTGCAATTTCTTTCTCCATATCTTTTGCAGAATCTCTAGAATCAATATCAGAAAAATCAATATAAAATCTTGGCAAATTTATCAAACCATATTTTTTACCTTCTTTTTCTACAATAGTAGATTTCACAAAAGTTTCTTCTAATTCTACAACATCTCTAATGATAGAAATAATACGTGTAGTGCCATCTAATTTTTTCTTAACTGTTAAGCGAACTTCAGTTCCCTTCTTTCCTTTAATAAATTTAATAGCGTCATCTAAACGCATACCAACAATATCTAAAGGTTCTTTATCTGCTTGTGCAACTTCTAAAATAACGTCTCCAGCTTCAAGTTCTCCTTGTTTCCAAGCAGGACCACCAGAAACTAACTCAAAAATTTCGGTATAAATTCCTTTTTTTAATAAACGTGCACCAATACCTTCTAATTTACCAGACATATCTTGATCAAAACGTTCTTTTGTTCTGGGAGCCATGTAGGTTGTATGTGGGTCAAAAGCTCCTACAACACTATTTAAAAAAGTAGAAAACCAATCTTCATGTTCTAACTCTTCAATTCTTAGATAGAGTTCATCCATATTTTTTAAAACTTCTGCTCTAGCTTCTTTTTCTAAATCATTGAAAGATTTTTTCTCTGTTTTAGGCTCTTTTTTAACTTTAGCGTCTTGTTTTTCAATTTTATTTTGAACTCTACTTAGCACATTTAATTTTAACTGTTTGCGCCAATAGTCTATTAATTGATTTTCGTTTTTAGCAAACGGAACCTTATCATAATCAATATCTATAGTTTCATTCTTATCAAAATGAAAGGGTTGGGAAAGTAATTCTCCGTAATAAGATTTTGCATTTTTAATTTTTTTGGTAAAGTTGGTATATACTGTATTGTAAAAAGAGACATCGTCTTCTAGTAGTTGATTGTCTATTTCGTATTTGAATTTTGAAAATTCTTTTAAATCTTTTTGAGTGAAATAACGTTTACTAGGGTCTAAACCCTCAATAAAACTCGTGTACACTTGTTCAGAGAAGGCATCATTCATGTCTTTTACAACAAAATGACCTCGAGTTAAAATGTTTTTCAAAACATATACTAATATTTTATCTTTTTCTGGATCTGTATTTTTAAAATTTTTATTGGCATGTATAGCAGTAAAAGATAATGAGAGTGCTATTAAACTGATACTTATTTTATTTCTTAAGTTCATAAATGTTTTCTGGTAATATGTAATGTAAATTTTCTTTTTCTATTTTTCACTACTAAAATAATGACAAATTATTAAATGTCGTGCTTGTATTCTGTTTTTTATAAAAAACAATGAAGTTTTATTAAAACTTAGTTTAACAAATTTACAGAAAAAAGGGTTCTTATATTCTTTACAAATTGTTAAAAAGATACAAGTTTAAATGAATTATATTTGTAGCTAAATAATTGATTATGCAAGAAAAACCTTTAATCTTAGTTACAAATGATGACGGTATTACTGCTCCAGGAATTAGAGCACTGATAAAAATAATGAATAAGATTGGAGATGTTGTTGTAGTTGCGCCAGATAGCCCACAGAGCGGAATGGGGCATGCAATTACAATTGACAATGTTTTAAGATGCAATCCGATAACAATAGATGATGGTCCTCAGTTAGAATATACCTGTTCTGGAACACCGGCAGATTGCGTAAAAATGGGAATTAGTGAGATTTTAAATAAAAAGCCAGATTTGTGCGTTTCTGGTATAAATCACGGCGCTAACTCTTCTATAAACGTAATTTATTCGGGTACGATGAGTGCTGCAATAGAAGCAGGTATAGAAGGTGTGCCAGCAATTGGTTTTTCTCTGTTAGATTTTAAATGGCATGCAGATTTTAAAGCATCAGAAGAAATTGTAAAGAATATTACTTTAAATGCGTTGTTAAACGGAATTCCAGAGGGTGTTGTGTTAAACGTAAACATTCCTGATTTAAAGAGGGAAGAAATAAAGGGGGTAAAGATTTGTAGACAGGCAAATGGGTATTGGAAAGAGAATTTCGATAAACGAAAAAGCCCGTTTGGAAAAGAGTATTATTGGCTTTCAGGAGCGTTTGTAAATAAAGATAAAGGACAAGATACAGACATATATGCATTAGAAAATGGGTATGTTTCTGTAGTTCCTGTTCAATTTGATATGACAGCGCATCATATGATTCAAAAACTAAATTCTTGGGAACTATAAAAAAAGACATTTCAATTGGTTTTCTTGTGGCATTATTTGCAACTTTTGGGGGTGTATTCTTGTATTTAGAATATTTTTCTAGGTTTTCTTTTGATACTACTTTGCAAATGATAAAAGAAGGTAATTTATATGGTAAGATTTTAGCTTTGGCAGCAATTCCTAATTTATTTGTGTTTTTTGTTTTCATTAAAAAAAAAGAAGACAACAAAGCAAAAGGAGTTTTAATAGCTACTTTTTTAATTGCATTTATAACTTTAGTTTTAAAATTTTTCTAAAATGAAATATTATATAATTGCTGGTGAAGCTTCAGGAGATTTGCATGGTTCTAATTTAATGAAAGAACTTTACAAACAAGACGCAACCGCAGACATTCGTTTTTGGGGAGGAGATTTAATGCAAACCGCAGGCGGTACTTTAGTAAGTCATTACAAGGAAAGAGCTTTTATGGGTTTTTTCGAAGTTTTAAAAAACATATTCAAAGTAGTAGGTTTTATAAAGTTTTGTAAAAAAGATATTGCAGTATTTCAGCCAGATGTACTTATATTTATTGACAATTCTGGTTTTAATTTACGGGTTGCAAAATGGGCAAAAGCAGCGGGTTTTAGAACACATTACTATATCTCTCCGCAAGTTTGGGCTAGCAGAGCAGGCAGGGTAAAAGATATTAAAAGAGATATTGATAAATTGTTTGTAATTCTTCCTTTTGAGAAAGATTTCTATAAAAAGCACGATTGTGAAGTAGCCTTTGTTGGGCATCCGTTAATAGACGCAATTGCAGATAGAACTCAGGTTTCTGAGAACGATTTCAGAAAAGAACATGCATTAAGTACTAAAAAAATTATTGCTTTATTACCTGGGAGTAGAAAACAAGAAATTACTGAAATGCTTTCTGTAATGTTGTCTTTAATTACCGATTTTTCTGAATATCAATTTGTAATAGCTGGCGCACCTAGTCAGGATTTTTCTTTTTACAAGCAGATTATTGGCGAAAGAGAGGTGGCATTTATCAATAATAAAACCTACGATTTATTAAGTGTTTCTTATGCTGCTTTGGTAGCTTCAGGGACTGCAACTTTAGAAACGGCTTTATTTAAAGTGCCACAAGTTGTTTGTTATAAAGGAGGGTATATTTCGTATCAAATAGCAAAAAGAATTATTACCTTGAAATTTATTTCTTTGGTAAATCTGATTTTAGACAAGGAAGTAGTAAAAGAGTTAATTCAAGAAGATTTTAACAAACAAAATCTAAAAGTAGCTTTGACAAATATTTTAGAGCTTTCTAATAGGGAAAATATATTCTTAAATTATTTCGACTTAGAAAAGCAATTAGGAGGAAAGGGTGCTTCAAAAAATGTAGCTTCTCAAATTGTAGCAGCTTTAAAATAGCATACTATAATTTATTTTCAGTAACTTTCCGTTGCTATGAAAAGGTTGTTGAAATATGTGCCTTTGCACTTCTTGGTGTTTTTAATTTTAGGAATCGGAATTCAATTTTATACACAAATTTGGACATTCGGCTTTCTGAAACTATTCTTCGTTTTATTATTTTTAGCAATTTCTTTATTTGTCTTTCGGAAAAAAAAAGGGAGTACGATCATTGCTGTCATCCTATTTTTCTCAATTGGGATTTCAGCTGTTTACATTCAAGATGCTAGGAATTTTAAAAATCATTATACGCATTTTAATAAGGAAGAAACAAGAGTTGTTTTAAGAATTTCTAAGGTTTTAAAATCTGGATTTTATCAAGACAAGTATGTTGCCGAGGTTGTTCAGATTTATAAAGGTAAAACTAGAGGAGCTGTTTTATTAAATATTCAAAGAGATAGTCTGCGAGAACTACTTGCCATTGATACTCAAATTTTAGTGAATGCCGAGTTTAAAAGAGTATCCCCTCCTTTAAACCCTAATCAGTTTAATTACAAAGAATATTTAGCAAAGCAAGGAATTTACCACCAGTTATTTATAGAAAGTACAGCGTTTTTGCAACTTTCGAATACAACGAGTTCTTTGGTAGGTATTTCGGGAAAGTTTAGGAATAAAATTCAGAAATCATTATTAAAATACAATTTTAAAAGAGACGAACTTGCTGTAATTACCGCGCTATTATTAGGGCAAAGACAAGAGATTTCCAAAGAATTATTAACAGATTATGCCAGCGCAGGTGCTATTCATATTTTGGCAGTTTCTGGCTTACATGTTGGTATTATTTTATTAATCCTATCCTTTCTATTCAAACCTTTAGAAAAGATTAAAAACGGTGTTTATTTAAAAGCATTGTGTATTGTTTTATTATTATGGATGTTTGCTTTTATCGCAGGCCTCTCAGCGTCTGTAGTAAGAGCAGTAACCATGTTTACTTTTTTAGCAATTGGCCAATCTTTACGGCGAAAAAAAGTGGTGGAGTTCTCTTTAATTTCCTCTATGCTATTTTTATTAATTGTGAAACCTATGTTTCTATTTGATGTTGGTTTTCAATTAAGTTATTTGGCAGTTTTTGGTATTATTTGGGTGCAGCCAAAATTAGTAGCTCTGTATAATCCAAGGTTTCTAATTGATAAAAAAGTATGGCAACTAATTACGGTTTCTATTGCTGCACAAGTAGGTATCTTGCCTTTAAGTATTTATTATTTTGAGCAATTCCCAGGTCTATTTGTGTTGTCTAATTTGGTTATTATTCCATTTTTAGGGGCTATTTTAATTGGTGGTATTTTAGTAATATGTATGTCTTTACTTCATGTATTGCCAAACTTTTTGGGGCTTATGTATGGTTATGTAATTTCTTTAATGAACGACTTTGTTAGTTGGGTGGGCGCACAAGAGCAGTTTTTGTTTCAAGAAATTTCTATTTCTTTTGCAATGATGTTGTGCTGTTATCTTTTAATTTTTTCTGGCATTTTATATTTAATTAAGAGAACTCCAAGAAAATTTATATTTTTTTTGATCGTGGTTTTGCTAATTCAAAGTCTCTATTTTTTTGAGCAGAGAAAGGCAATTGAGAAAGAAGCTTTTATTGTTTTTCATAAAAGCAGATTTTCTATAATAGGGAAAAGAAAGGGATTGAAAATAAAAATTCAGCAGCATATCGATACGCTAAAACCAAGTGAAATTAATATGATTAAATCATATGTTACCGCTGAATATATTCAATATATTGAGAACGTAAACTTTAAAAGTTTCATTCAATTTAAAGAAAAAAATATTTTAATCGTAGATAGCTTAGGGGTATATCAGCTAAATAAATTGGTGCATCCTATTGTGATTTTACAACATTCCCCAAAAATAAATTTAGAAAGATTAATTCATAGATTAAAACCAAGTCTTATTATTGCAGATGGTTCTAATTATAAAAGTTATGCAAGCAACTGGGAAAAGATTGCGATAAAAAACAACATTCCGTTTCATGATAGCCGTAAGAAAGGAGCCTTTAAATTAGAATATTAAATCGCTTTTTTAAGAATCGAGTTCGCAACTTCTAACCATTTGTTTGGTCCACCACGAACATAACCTGTTTTACCAAGGCTGTATAGGTTCATCTTTCCGTTGTCTAATTTTTCTACATTCACAAAATGCACTGCAGGATACCCTCTTACACCAAACATCTGCTTTAGTTGATTGTTTTGTGACTTTATTTCATCGGTTTGAGCAGTTCTTCTAGGATAGTCTAATTCTATTAAAATAACTTCGGCAGACCATTCTTTAAAATCACGCGTATTAAAGACCTCTTTTTGTAATTTAATACACCAACCACACCAATCAGACCCGGTAAAAAAGAACATCACTTTTTTATTTTCCTTTATAGCTAACTGTAAAGCTGCATTGGCATCGGTATGCCAAGTTATCTTTTCTTGTGAAAAACTATGGATAGAAGTTAAGAAGGTAAGTAGGAGTATAAGTAATATCTTTTTCATTATTTTAATTTTCCTTATTCCTGGTACTTTTGTTTAGTGGAAATAACATTACAAATTTACGAAAATATTTTTGTTTACCGAAGGTTTCGTTTTTGGACATAAAAAAACCTCACAAATTTTGATTTGTGAGGTTTTTGTTTTTTTACTTCTAGTTATCTGCTAATTCTAAACCTTCTGTCTCGTTATTAATTACATGTTCGTTATCTTCAGCACCGTGCGTTAGTTTCTCTAACCTCTTACGGAATAACATTACTAAAAAACCGAAAATAACACAGAAAATAGCAATTCCTGTAAAAATCACGTATTCTCCTAAGTTTTCAGAAGCTTCACCTAACAATCCTGCTAGTTTATTTCCAAATCCTGTCATTGCAAAATAGACACCCATCATAAGAGAAGCATACTTTACTGGAGCTAATTTTGTTATGTAAGATAAAGCTACGGGAGATATACATAACTCCCCAATTGTATGAAATAAATAAGCTAAAACTAACCAATACATAGCAGAAGCTCCATTAGATTCGTATTGAGCTGCAGCAGCTGTCATAAAAAAGAATCCTGTTCCCATTATAATTAGACCTAAAATCATTTTAAATAATGACGTAGAAATTTTGCCTTTTAATTTTCTGTTTGCCCAATAACCTGCCACGGTAGTTCCTAAAAATATAATAAACATTGCATTTAAAGATTGAAACCACGATGCAGGTACTTCATTTCCTATGAATGGTAGAGAAAAAGATAAAATTCTATCAGTCTTATCCGATGCATAAAGATTCATTAAACCTCCGGCTTGCTCAAATGCTCCCCAGAAAATGATTACTAATAAAAAAGAAATTAATAAGACAACTACTCTGTCTTTTTCTATTTTACTTAAAGGCTTATTCATTGCATCTTTTTCATCTTTATTTTCTGAAGCTCCAAGGAAATTACCAACACTTTTTAAATACTTTTGACCAAAAAGATATTGAACTAAACCTGCAGCCATTCCTATTCCTGCTAAACCAAATCCATAATGCCACCCATAAACTTCTCCAACTGTACCAACTATTAAACTTGATAGAAATGCACCTACATTAATTCCTATATAAAAAATTGTGAAACCTTTGTCTCTTCTTATATCTCCTTGTTTGTATAGACCACCAACCATTGTAGAAATGTTTGGTTTTAATAAACCTACACCAGCTATTATTAATCCTAAACCTGAATAAAAGGCCCACATTTCTTCAATAGCTAAAACACTATGTCCAGCTACTAAAAGTATTCCTCCATAGAGAACAGATTTCTTTTGTCCAAGAAATTTATCTGCGATCCAACCTCCAGGTATAGAAGCAACATATACAAGCATTGTATACCATCCATATAAAGATAAAGCTTCACCATTAGTCCATCCTAATCCTGAGTTTTCGCCTTGCGTTTGTGCTACCAAGTATAAAACTAATATTGCACGCATTCCATAATAAGAAAAGCGTTCCCACATTTCTGTGAAAAATAATACATACAAGCCTACTGGATGTCCAAAAAGCTCTTTTTCATGTGGTTGTTTTACTAAATTATTCATATTTTTTTATTTTTGTTTATTAATTAAATGCGTTTCTACAAAATTGGTCATTTTAGTATATAAATTTAGACGCGTATTTTTTCCTTTGTAAATTCCATGTGTTCTGTCTGGTACAATAAACATATCAAATTGTTTGTTGGCTTCAATTAAGGCATTTATCATTCTGTAACTATTTTGTACATGCACATTATCATCGCCTGTTCCGTGTACTAGTAAATAATTACCTTTTAATTTCTCCGCATAATTTACAGGAGAATTATCATCATAGCCGCCCGGATTTTCTTGCGGAGTTCTTAAAAAACGTTCTGTATACACCGTATCATAAAAACGCCAAGAAGTAACCGGTGCAACAGCAATTGCTGTAGTAAAGATATCGCTTCCTTTTAAAAGTGAATTTGTACTCATATGTCCGCCAAAAGACCAACCCCAAATACCTATATTTTCCTCGTCTATATAAGCGCGCGCTGCTAATTTTTTTGCAGCTGCTATTTGATCTTCCGTTTCATATTTTACTAAGTTTAAATACGTAGACTTTTTAAAATTACTGCCTTTAAAACCTGTTCCACGTCCGTCTACACAAACTACAATCATTCCTTTTTGTGCTAACATGTTGTGCCAGTAATCATTACTAGCATTCCATTTATTTGCCACTTGCTGAGACCCTGGACCAGAATATTGAAACATTAATACCGGATATTTTTTAGTAGCATCAAAATTGGTCGGTTTTAGCATCCACATATTTAACTGGTTGCCATTTATAGAAATGGTAGAGAATTCTTTTTTACTTATGTTGTATTTAGAAAGACTTTCTTTTAAAGTAGCATTGTCTTTTATTACTTTGAGCATGTTACCTTCCGCAGATATTAAAGAGTATATTGGCGGAATTTCTGAAGTAGAAAAGGTATTGATAAAGTAATTTAAGTTTCTACTAAAAGAAGCCGTATTGGTTCCTTTAATGCTCGTTAATAGCTTTTTATTGAGACCCTCTAAATCTACAGAGTACACGCCTCTGTTTATAGAACCATTTTCTACAGACTGATAGTAAATGGTCTTTTTTTCTGTATTATATCCGTAATAATTGGTTACTTCCCAAGTACCTTTGGTAATTTGTTTGATCAACTTTCCTGAAAAATCATAATGATAGATATGATTGAAACCATCTTTTTCGCTGGTCCAAATAAAACTGTTGTCATTTAAAAAAGTAAGATTGTCTGTAATATTAATATAGGCCTTGTCTGTTTCTTCTAATAAGAAACTTGAACTATTGTTAAAAGCATTTACTTTATGAAGCTTAAGGTTGTTTTGATGCCGATTTAAAGTAGTGGCTACTAAAAAATTTGCATCATGAGACCATTTAATTCTAGGAATATATTCGTAATCTCCTAAATCAATATTTTTAGTTTCTTGAGAAGAAAGCACATACATGTGTAAGGTTACCACTGCATTTTTTTCTCCTGCCTTTGGGTATTTAAAAACTTGTTGGTTTGGGTAATTATCGGTTCCAACGAGATCCATAGAAAAAGTAGGCACCTTGCTTTCATCAAAGCGTAAAAAAGCCAAATAGTTGCTATTTTTACTCCATTCAAAAGCACTTACAAAGCCAAACTCTTCTTCATACACCCAATCTGTAATTCCGTTAATAATTTCATTAAATTTACCATCTTTGGTAACTTGTGTAACTGCATTGCCATTGCTTAAATTTAAAATATAAATATTATTACTTTTAGCAAACGCTATTTTTTTACTGTCTGGAGAAAAACGAGGCTCTTGAATATCTTCTCCTATTAAGGTAAGTTTTTTAGAGGCGATATGGTAGTAATAAAAAGTACCAGTGAAAGAACGTCTGTATATTTTTTTGAAGTTGGTTCCTAAAATCAATGAAGATTCTTCTTTGTTAAAAGTATACGAAGAAAAATTATTTAGGCCCTCTAAATTTGCGCTGCTTACAATTGTTTCAACTTTTTCTAAAGTTTTATAACTGTATTTATCTAGGGTTGTATTTCCAAAAGTACCGCGGTTTAATAAGGAATAAAAATCGCCGTTCATTGCGTTTAAGGCATTCATTCTTTCTGGAGAAAAAGTACCATCCCAAATTTCATTTAATGTAATTTCTTTTAATCCTGAAGTATTGTTGATTGTTATTGTGCTTGTTTTACAACTAGCAAGTAAAATAATAGTTGCTAAAATGAAGATTCTATTCATTAAGGACATCGATTTTAATAAAGGTTCGTCAAGTTTACGTAAAAATTCGCAAAAAATGTTTTAAAAAACGAGAAATCTTGAATATTGTGTAATGTTTTAGCGGATTGATTTATATTTGTTCTAGATAGATTATAGCACAAGAAATGAGTAAGAAAATATCGGGTTTTTCTAAGTTTACAAAAGAGGAAAAAATAAATTGGTTGGCAGAAAACTATTTTAAGAATAGTTCAATTACAATTGCTACCATAAAGCAATATTGGAACGATACTACAAAGTTGCAACAGTTGCATGACGATTTTATAGAAAACACGATTTCTAATTTTTATTTACCGTTGGGTGTTGCTCCAAATTTTTTGATAAATAATGAGGAATACACAATACCAATGGTTACAGAAGAAAGCTCTGTAGTTGCTGCGGCCTCTTTAGTTGCCAAGTTTTGGAGCACAAAAGGTGGCTTTAAAACAACCGTTTTAGGAACTACTAAAATTGGACAGGTACACTTTATATATGCGGGTGAAAAGGACAGTTTAGAAACCTATTTCAATAATATCAAAAGCAAATTATACGCTGCAACGGCTTCCATTACCAAAAACATGGAAAAACGTGGTGGTGGAATTTTAGACATACAATTGGTTGATAAAACGGATGCATTAGAAGATTACTACCAGTTGCACATCACCTTTGAAACCAAAGACTCTATGGGAGCCAACTTTATCAACTCTTGTTTAGAAGCAATAGCTACTCAATTTAGAACTGATGAAATTGAAATAGTAATGAGTATTTTATCTAATTACGTTCCAGAATGTTTGGTAAGGGCAGAAGTAAGTTGCAAAATTGAAGATTTAGGTGGTGAGGATCCGCAGAAATTTGCAGAGAAATTTTACCAGGCAGTTAAAATTGCAGAAGTAGAACCTTATAGAGCGGTAACACATAATAAAGGAATTATGAACGGAATAGACGCCGTAGTTATTGCAACAGGAAATGATTTTAGAGCTGTAGAGGCAGGGGCGCATGCTTATGCCGCGCGATCAGGAAGGTATACAAGTCTTTCTCATTGCAGCATAGATAACGGTATTTTTAAGTTTTGGTTAGAGTTGCCTTTGGCCGTAGGTACTGTTGGTGGTATTACCGCATTGCATCCTTTAGCAAAGTTGTCTTTAGAAATGTTGCAAAAGCCATCTGCAAAAGACTTAATGCAAATTATGGCAACAGCCGGTTTGGCTCAGAATTTTGCTGCTTTAAGAGCTTTAACAACCAAAGGAATTCAGCATGGTCATATGAAGATGCATTTGCAGAACATCTTAAATCAGTTGGGTGTAACCCATTTAGAAAAAGAGGAAATCACAAAATATTTCGACGGAAAAACAGTTTCTCATGCTGCTGTAGTTTCTAAGTTTAATGCATTAAGAGAAACACTTAATTAGGGTGTTTAAGTATTAAAACAGCACCTAAAATATTCTTGTTGT
The DNA here is from genome assembly GCA_047616665.1 of Polaribacter sp. Classification (GTDB taxonomy): domain Bacteria; phylum Bacteroidota; class Bacteroidia; order Flavobacteriales; family Flavobacteriaceae; genus Polaribacter. Next base: position 13,227 of record JBLHGY010000009.1, on the reverse strand, counting down.
TGCAAGAAAAAAAATAAAAATTTTGAAAAATTACTACTCAAACGGAAAACTCTTATTAACTGGTGAATACTTGGTCTTAAACGGAGCAAAGTCTTTAGCCTTGCCAACAAAATTTGGACAAGACCTGTTAGTAGAAAGTATTCCAGAACCACAAATTATCTGGGGAAGTTTTACGCATTCTGGAGATTGTTGGTTTGAAGCAGTTTTCGATTTAAAAAAATTACGTTTGCTAAGCTGTAGTTTTAATTCCAATAAAGAAGGCAATGCAGAGTTAATTGCAGAGACCTTATTAGACATTCTAAAAGAAGCTAAAAAAGTAAATCCAGATTTTTTAAATGCAGCATCCGGATTTGTTGTAAAAACAAACCTAACATTTTCAAGAAATTGGGGATTAGGAACTTCATCAACCTTAATAAATTCTATCGCTAAATGGGCAGAGGTAGATGCTTTTCAGTTGTTGTGGAATTCTTTTAAAGGAAGTGGTTATGATATTGCATGCGCACAGAACAATACGCCTATATTTTATCAAATTGAAGATAAAAAACCAGTAGTAGCGCAGGTGGTATTCAATCCTAGTTTTAAGGAGAACTTGTTTTTTGTGCATTTAAATCAGAAACAAGATTCTAAAGAAGGCATTGCTAAATTTAGAGAAAGTGGTCTTGATTTTCAGAAAGAAATTGTGGCAGTTTCAGCTATTTCAGAGCAGTTTTTAAAAGCAAGTACCGTTACAGAATTCAATAAATTGATTGTGGCGCATGAGCAAATCATTAGTTCAATTATTCAATTAAAACCAGTAAAAGAAAAATTATTCTCTGATTATTTCGGAGAAATAAAAAGCTTAGGTGCTTGGGGTGGCGATTTTGTGATGGTTACAGGAAATGAGCAAACACCAACGTATTTTAAAAATAAAGGATATGAAACAATCCTTTCCTATTCAGAAATGATTTTATAAATCAAGAAGACGGCACAATTTTCTAACTTTAGAATAAAAAAAATGCCGTCTAAAACATAAAAAATGAAGAAAATAGTAATTATTGGAGGTGGAGCAGCAGGATATTTTACGGCGATTAATGCCAAAGAAAGTAATCCTGATTTAGAGGTTACTATTCTTGAAAAAGGAAAAGATGTCTTACAGAAAGTAAAGATATCTGGAGGAGGAAGATGCAACGTTACACATGCGTGCTTTGAACCAAAGGAATTGGTGAAATTTTATCCAAGAGGAGAAAAAGAATTATTAGGGCCTTTTCATCAATTTATGACAGGCGATACGTTTGAGTGGTTTGATGATCGTGGGGTGCCGTTAAAAATTGAAGGTGACAATCGTGTTTTTCCAGAAGCAAATACAAGTCAGGCCATTATAGATTGTTTTCAAAAATCAGTAGCTACTTTAGGGATTAAAGTATTAACAAATCACGGAGTAAATGCGGTAACAAAGCAAGATGATACGTGGAGCATCCATACAAAAGAGCAAGTCTTTGAAGCAGATCAATTGGTAATTGCTGCAGGAAGTTCTAAAAAAGTATGGGAATTGTGCGAAACTTTAGATCATGCAGTTGTAGCTCCAGTACCTTCTTTATTCACTTTTAATATTAACGATAAGAGATTGGTAGATTTATTAGGAACTTCTGTGCCAAATGCAACAGTAACTATTTCTGGAACAAAATTAGAAGCATCTGGTCCGCTGTTAATTACACATTGGGGCATGAGTGGTCCGGCAATATTGAAATTATCTGCTTTTGGCGCAAGAATTTTGGCAGATAAAAACTATCAATACAACGTAGAAGTAAATTGGTTGTCTAGACCCACAGACAAAGTTTTAAATGTTTTACTAAATTTAAAAAAGAAAGAACCTCGTAAAACAGTTATTTTAAAATCTCCTTTTACAGAAGTTTCTAGAAGATTGTGGGAGCGTTTTGTTTTGTTCTCTGATATTTCTAAAACCCAAAATTGGGCAGATTTAAATAATGCTCAATTAGAGAAATTAGCAAATCAGCTTACAAAAGGAATCTACAATGCAAACGGTAGAACTACTTTTAAAGAAGAATTTGTAACCGCTGGTGGTGTAGATTTAAAAGAAATTAATTTTAAACGTTTTGAAAGCAGAAAACACAACAACCTTTTCTTTGTGGGCGAAGTTTTAAATATAGACGCCGTAACGGGTGGCTTTAATTTTCAGAATGCTTGGACAGGTGGTTATATCTGTGCAAAGGCATTGGCAGAAGAAGTATAGAACTTTACTGTCATTCAGAGAGGGCATGATGAAAAATCTTGTTATTAGAAAGAGATTCCTCAATCGCTAAAAAGCTCATTTGGAAATGATATGTGGACTAAACACTTAACACTAAACACTAAACACTTAACACTAAGCACTAAGCACTTAACACTAAACACTAAAAACTAGTAAATGGCCCTAACAGAATCCAACGAATTTAAAACAGGCACAATCGCACCAGATTTTACCTTAATAAACACGGTAAATAATACCTTTCTCTCTTTAGCGGAGGCAAAAGGAGAAAAAGGAACTGTAATTATGTTTATCTGTAATCATTGTCCGTTTGTAATTCATGTAAATACAGCGTTGGTGCAAATGGCGAATGAATACCAAGCAAAAGGCATACAATTCATAGCGGTGAGTAGCAATGAAATTGAGAACTACCCAGAAGACCGACCGGAATTGATGCAGCAGGTTGCAAAAGAGTTAAACTATCCTTTTCCATATTTATATGATGAAAGCCAAGAGGTTGCAAAAGCATACGATGCAGCTTGTACGCCAGATTTTTATGTTTTTGATGCCGATTTAAAATCGGTCTATCATGGACAATTAGATGCTGCTAGACCTGGAAATGGAAAACCAGTATCAGGACAAGATATTCGAAATGTGATGGATAATTTGCTTGAAAATAAAGAGGTTTTAGAAAATCAGAAACCGAGTGTTGGCTGTGGTATTAAGTGGAGGCAATAAGGCTTACCAGTAAGGTTATTTATTTTAAACACTTCATTTAATAATAAAAAAGGCAGTCCGTTAAAACGCGTACTTCTTAGATACTTGATTCGTTTTTTGTATGCTTCTCAAATTTTATTTTTCTTATTCCGTGGTTCGTATCCCATTGATGCACTTCTACAAAACCAAATTTTTCATATAACTTTGTAGCTGGGCCATTTTCAAGGCCTGTTTCAACTACAAATAAATTCGATTTAAAGGTTTCGAAAACAAATTTTATTAATTTCCCGGCAATACCTTGTCTAAAAAAATCTGGGTGTACTACTAAGCTTCTTATAAGTATGTAGTTGTTGTTGGTGTCAATTTCAACAACTGCAGCAAGGACTTCGTTTATTGAATATCCGTAAAATTCAGTATTACTTTCTGTATAATTTTCTAGAGGTCTTCTTAACGGAGGAAAATTTGTAGCGTTTAATAATGTAGCTTCTACTTTATAGGATGCTTGAAAAATAAGACGCATTTTTTTAGCTATTTCTAAGTCGCTATTTTTTAGTTTTTCAATCATTTTTAGTGTTTTATTTTAGTTAAATAGTGCTATTCTAGCTCTTATTTATCTCGGTGTTTTCCTCTTGGGCCATCACCTTCCTTTAGTACAATTGTAGAATGTAATAGCTTTGCAGCTTGTCTAGAAGCTACTACTTTAGACGCACTTCGTGTTATCATTTCAGCTTCAAAAGAGTTTAAGATGTTTTTTTTGATATTGATTGTTTTCCAATTAGTTCCTGGGTTACATTTTTTTGTAATCATTCTGGCTAATGAAAGTGCATCCAGCAACGCTTGGTTTGCGCCTTGCCCTTTAAACGGACTCATAGGATGTGCAGCATCTCCAATAAGAGTAACATTCGTTGCTTTTTCTAAGAATATTGGTGTAAGCAGTGCGCGGTCATACACAGGATATCCAGAAACTTGTGCTTCTGGGGTAGCTTTTAAAATTTGAGGAATAGGATCGTGCCATTGTGTCCTCCGGCAGGCTTCTTCTTTTAATGCTTTTTCTCCTCTTGCACTTAGCGCTTTTGCTTCTTTTTCTGGCATAGGGAAACTCAGTTGCCACATTACCGCATCTTTGCTATATGGCATCATATAAATACGTTCATTACCATTTGCGGTTTGGAATACAGTAGCTGAATCTAGCAAAGAAGATTCAATCCCTTTTAACTTTTCTAATGCGCAAATACCTAAAATAACGATACAGTCTAAATATTGTAGTGGAGCAATAGCGTTGCCAATAACTTGTTTTCTTACAGTGCTTCGAATACCATCGGCACCAACCACGAGATTTGCGGTGCTGCTTTTTATTTCTCCTTTTACTTGAAATCTTAGTGTAACATTACCATTTTCGGCTTCTTTTAAATCTAATAATTGATGTCCCCATTTTATATCTTTTTCTTTACCTAGTTGCTGCAACAAAGCTAGGCGCAAAGATTGTCTCGCAATGTGTATGTTTTTTCGTTTTGGTGCTTCTTTTGAATTATCTCTTCCCCATTTTCTAACGCCCCATTCCCCAATTATTTTTCCATTTGTTGTGTGCACCACATGACGGGTTGAGGTTATTCCGGCTTCTAAAGAATAGATTCCTAATCCTTGGATAGCCTTACTACCTTGTTGTAGAGTAAGACCGTAACCTTGAGACCTCGCGTTAAAATTAGCATCTCGTTCATACAAGGTAAAAGGGATGCCGCGGTGCAGGCACGCTACCGCTAAAGCAACGCCTCCAATTCCGCCTCCAATAATAGCAACATGTGGGTATTTTTCTTGGGCTACTAGCGGAAATTTAGCTGCTGTAATGATACCAGCTCCTTTGCAATTTAAGCAAGTATCTAGTTGTCCTTTTGGGCGCTCCGGAGATGTTTTTTTAGGGTTTAATTTTTCAAATTGTGCAATTGTTATTTTATATTGCTGCTGTACTTTTTTAGAAAGACGTTTCGTTCTTTTTCCGGTACCGTTGCATTTCTTACAAATATTCCAATGCTCTTTTTTGTTTTCCAACTACTTTATTTTTTAACAGCAATCATCATATGCGGACTAAAAGGTAACAAATACTCATCATTCTGCGTAAGGTTTTGCAAGGCTTTTAATGTCTTTGATTTTTTCTTATCAACCATATTTGCAAAGTATTCGTTGTCTAACCAAATCATTCCCTCTACTGCAAAAAGGTTTATAAAGTTGAGATTTTGTTCTGAAAACTCTAATTTTAAATCTTGTGGTTTGTGGTAAAAAGCATCTGCCAATAAAAAAGGAAAATCTTTTGGAACGTTATGAATTCCGGTAGTTAGTTCCTCTTTACACATGTCAAAGAATGTGTTTGCGTGAATCATACCATTCATTAAACCGACAACTGTAGAAGCTGTTGCATTAATTGCGAAACCTAAAATAATTCCTCCTTTTTTAAGGACTCTTTTTGCTTCTATAATTGCAGCAACTCTATCTTCTCTTTTTTGTAAATGATATAAAGGTCCGTGTAAAATTACTAAGTCTGCAGTATTGTCTTTATAGGGTATGTTTTTAGCTTCGCCTATGGCAACAGTAAAAGGATTTTTAAGTTTTTTTGCTCTTTTTTCAGCAAGTTTTATATGCTTTAAAACAGGTTCTATCAAATGAACTGTATGTCCTTTTTTAGCCAACCATTCAGAATACTTTCCGGTGCCACCACCAATATCAATAATGGTTCTATTTGATGTGGAAATATGTTGTGCTATCAAATCTTTAATACGCTCAAACTCAAAAATACCCATTCCTTTTTCTAGGCGGGTTTCTTCAGATGCTTTGTTGTAAAAGTCTTCTAGTTCTTTGCTAATCAATTTTTTATTTTTCACCTTAAATATTTAAAAGATAAAAGTAATTAAATTATAGTGAAATAGATTCCTGCTTTGTTAAGAATGATAAGATTTAGCTTAGATGGCTCTTTCTAAGGCAATGTAATGTGTCGTATTTTTGTGAGATAGTGGAAATACGTTTATTTCGCATTTGTAAGGAGTTTTGTCTTTTTTGTAATTTAAGACAATTTCTTTAAAAGGTTCGTTCGCTAGTATTTTGTTTCGAATTCTTTTTCTAGTTACTGCACATGTATTCTTGCCTTGCAGAAAAGACGGTGTTTTTTTTAAGGCAAAGGTTTTTGTGTAGCCTGTCATTTCCTTAAACCCGTCATTTACCCATAAGATTTCTTGTTTCTCATTGGTAAGAACAATGGTTTCAAAGTCTACACCTTTAAAAATTTTATCAAGATTGTCATTCCATTGAAACTTATGGCTAAATTCTTTTATAGAATTAATATCTCTCTTTCTATTCAATTTATGTATTTCTGTAGTAAAAGAATTAATGTAAAAATCGAAACTAATTATAGGCGTTTGAATCTGATTTGAAGGTCTTATTAGGTCATTTGTAGCGCTATAATCTTGCTCATCTTTTGATGATATAAAAAAATCTAAACACCTCATGTTCGCTAAATTGTTCTTCATAAACTACTACACTATTAATTCTTAAAAGCAAATTTATAAAAAATGTTTAAAGAATGTGTTAAAAAAGTCAACAAAATTATTTTTTTCTTTGTTTTAATAGCTAAAACCACCTGTTTTAAGCTTTAAAATATAATTTAATAGAATAATTTGTAAAAACTTTGCAGATTTTTCCATGAAATTTTACCTTTTTATTCCTGCTTCAAGGTTTTTATTTTAGAAATTATTTTATTTATTTCAAGAAACTACTATAAATTTACCTTGGCTATTCGAACAGTAACGTTCAAAAGACTTGTTTATTTGTAGCTTACATATTTCTTCTGTATTGTCCACCAACTTTAAACAACGCTTCTGTAATTTGTCCTAAAGAACAGACCTTGGTTGCCTCCATTAATTTATCAAATAAATTTTCATTCTGAATCGCAGCTTTTTGTAAAATTGCAACTTGCTGTTCCACATTTTTAAGATTTGCCTTGTTTAGCTTTTCTTTCGTTTGAATCTGATATTGTTTTTCTTCCTCTGTTGCACGAATTACTTCTTCGGGCTGCACCGTTGGAGATCCTTTAGAACTTAAAAAAGTATTTACACCAATAATAGGAAACGCTCCATTGTGTTTCAGTGTTTCATAATACATGCTTTCTTCCTGTATTTTAGAACGTTGATACATGGTTTCCATAGCGCCTAAAACACCACCACGTTCTGTAATTCTATCAAACTCTAACAAAACAGCATCTTCCACTAAGTCGGTTAATTCTTCAATTATAAAAGCACCTTGAATGGGATTTTCATTTTTTGTTAATCCTAATTCTTTGTTGATAATTAACTGAATGGCCATGGCTCTTCTTACAGATTCTTCCGTTGGCGTCGTGATTGCCTCATCATAGGCATTTGTATGTAAAGAGTTACAATTGTCGTTTATCGCATATAAAGCTTGCAACGTAGTTCTAATGTCATTAAAGTCAATTTCTTGTGCGTGTAAAGAGCGTCCAGAAGTCTGAATGTGATACTTCAACATTTGTGCTCTTGGGTTTGCACCGTACTTAATCTTCATCGCTTTTGCCCAAATTTTACGTGCAACTCTTCCAATTACAGAGTATTCCGGATCAATTCCGTTTGAAAAGAAAAAAGATAAGTTAGGTCCGAATTTATTAATATCCATTCCACGACTTAGGTAATACTCAACATAGGTAAATCCGTTAGACAAGGTCAATGCCAGTTGTGTAATAGGGTTGGCGCCAGCTTCTGCAATATGATACCCAGAAATAGAAACCGAATAAAAATTTCTTACTTGTTTTTCGATGAAATACTCTTGAACATCACCCATTAATCTTAAGGCGAATTCTGTAGAAAAAATACAGGTATTTTGTGCTTGATCTTCTTTCAGAATATCTGCTTGTACGGTTCCTCTAACCTGTGTTAAAGTGCTTGTTTTTATTTGTTGATATACATCTGAAGGTAAAACTAGATCTCCAGTTAGTCCCAACAGCATTAAACCTAAACCATTATTTCCTTCAGGTAATTTCCCTTGATAAACGGGTCTCTCTAAGCCTTTTGAATTATAAATTTCTTGAAATTTTGCTTCAACTTGTTTCTCTAATTTGTTTTCTGTAATGTATTTCTCGCAATTCTGATCAATGGCAGCATTCATAAAGAATCCTAACAGCATTGGCGCTGGGCCGTTTATAGTCATAGAAACCGAGGTCATATGATGACTCAAATCAAACCCAGAGTATAATTTTTTAGCATCATCTAAACAACAAATAGAAACTCCTGCATTTCCAATTTTACCAAATACATCTGGTCTGCGTCCCGGGTCATTCCCGTATAAAGTAACAGAATCAAAAGCTGTAGAAAGACGTTTTGCATCCATGCCTAAACTTACATAATGAAACCTTCTATTCGTTCTTTCTGGGCCACCTTCGCCAGCAAACATTCTTGTTGGGTCTTCACCTGTTCTTTTAAATGGATATAATCCTGCTGTATACGGAAATTCTCCAGGAACATTTTCTTGTAAACTCCAACGTAATAAGTCTCCCCAAGCGTGGTATTTCGGTAAACTTATTTTAGGTATTTGTGTGTGTGACAGCGACTCGCTGTGCGTTTCTATTTGAATTTCTTTGTCACGTACTTTAAAGGTATAAATAGGGTCTTTGTATTTCTGAACCTTTTCTTGCCAGTTTAAAATGATTTCCCAATTGTAAGGATCAAAATTTAACTTTACTTTTTCGAACTGTGCAAAAAGTAGTTTTAAAAATGCTTTGTCGTCTTTGGGAAGTTCAAGAGAAGTAATTTCATCTTCATTTAAACCCGTTTTAATAATTTCTACGGATGAATTTGTGATGGATTCAATTGTTTGGTGAATACCATAAAGCTTCTGAGCAACAATAACTTGGTCATCTACTTTTTTATCATACCCTCTATTACTCTCTGCAATCTCAGACAAATAACGAACTCTTGCCGGCGGAATTACAAATATTTTTTCAGACATTTCTTTGGTAATTTCTAAGGTAGATTTTAAATCAGATCCTGTTTTTTCAACCAATTTATCCATCACACTTTTATACAAAGTATTCATTCCTGGATCATTAAATTGAGAGGCAATGGTGCCGTAAACTGGCATGTCATCCATATGAATATGCCACAAATTATTGTTGCGCATGTATTGTTTCTTCACATCTCTAACTGCATCTAAAGCACCTCTTTTATCGAATTTGTTTAGAGCAACCAAATCAGCAAAATCGAGCATGTCTATTTTTTCTAATTGCGTTGCAGCGCCAAACTCAGGCGTCATTACATATAAAGAAGTGTCAGAATGTTCTATAATTTCGGTATCCGATTGCCCGATACCAGAAGTTTCTAAAATAATTAAATCGAATTCGGCAGCTTTTAAAACCTGCACGGCTTCATTTACATACTTAGACAATGCTAAATTAGATTGACGTGTTGCTAAAGAACGCATGTAAACACGCGAATTATTAATAGCATTCATGCGAATTCTATCTCCTAAAAGTGCACCACCTGTTTTTCTTTTTGACGGATCTACAGAAATTAAACCCACTGTTTTTTCTGGAAAATCTACTAAAAACCTTCGCACCAATTCGTCTACTAATGAAGATTTACCCGAACCACCAGTTCCTGTAATTCCTAAAACAGGCGTTTTAGAAGTTTTGTTTTTTTTGTGTATTTTATCTAAAGTTGCCTTTGCAATTTCTGGGAAATTCTCTGCAGAAGAAATTACTCTTGCAATGCTTCCAATTTCTTTCTTTGCCAAACTTTCCATAGAAACATCTAATACATCTCCAAGAGCAAAGTCAGCAGTTTTTACCAAATCATTAATCATTCCTTGCAAGCCTAGCGCGCGACCGTCATCTGGAGCATAAATTCTGGTAATTCCATAATCCATTAGGTCTTTAATCTCTTTAGGAAGAATTACACCACCGCCACCTCCAAAAATTTTAATATGTCCTGCACCTTTTTCTTGCAGTAAATCGTACATATATTTAAAATACTCATTATGGCCTCCTTGGTAAGAGGTAATTGCAATTGCATTTACATCTTCTTGAATGGCGCAATTTACTACCTCTTCTACACTTCTGTCGTGTCCTAAATGAATGACCTCAACTCCAGTAGACTGAATAATTCTACGCATAATATTTATTGCAGCATCATGGCCATCAAAAAGGGCAGCAGCAGTTACAATTCTAACTTTATGAGTAGGTTTATATGTTGTAATTTGTTCCATTCGTAATAAATGTTTGTTTTTAGAGTTGCAATTTACGAAAATCATAAAATAGTACCCAAATCTTTAACATTTTATTAATTCAGTTTATTAAATTCATTTCTTGTGCAGTATGCGTATTTGATTTGGCATAGTTTTTGGTTATATTTGAGTGTAATTAATCTTTAAATACTATCTAATGAAATTTATAAAACCATTATTATTAACACTAGTAATTTTATTTTCTTCCTGCAGTGCTGTAAAAGTAGCTGTAGATTACGATCGTAAAGTAGATTTTAAGAAGTATAAAACATTCGCTTTTTATAAAACAGGAATAGATAAAGCTGAAATTTCTGACTTAGATAAAAAAAGAATTTTAAGAGCAATAGAGTCAGAGCTTTCTCTTTTAGGTTTGGTGAAATCAGAAAATCCAGATATGTTGGTAAGTATTTTTACAAAATCTAGAGAAAAAGTAAATGTCAATCAAAATAATAATTTTGGTTACGGTTTTGGCTGGGGTTGGAACCCTTGGATGGGAAATGGCATGAATAATAATGTAAACATTTCGCAGTACACCGAAGGAACCCTTTTTATAGACTTTATAGACAAACAAAAGAAAGAGTTGGTTTGGCAAGGCGTTGGAACCGGTGCTTTGAAAATTCAAAATTTAGAAAAAAAGGAAGCGAGAGTGAAAGCATTTGTAAAAGAAATTGTTTCAAGGTTTCCTCCCCAAAAAAATAAGTAGATTAAATAAAAAAGCGTTCTTTTGAACGCTTTTTTTATGTTTAAATATATTATTTTTGCAAAATGTACAATAAAAGAATACCGCTAGAAGAAGGAGATTATTACGAAAACGAGCAAGGTTATCGCGTTTTTACAGCACAATTCCATTTAAAAAGAGGTTCTTGTTGTAAAAGTGGATGTAAGCATTGCCCATATGGGTATGATAAAAAAACAGATACTTTTAAATAAATAATGACTTTCTGAATATAAAAGTTTCAAAAGAGTAAAAAAATTATAAAAATGATACGGAGAATTTTAGTTTTAGTAATTGCAGTTCAGTTTGCAGGGTGTGCAGAGTTGCAAAAAGTAGTTAATAATTTACCAATGGGTGCGGGTTTGTCTCAAGATCAAATAGCGAATGGTTTAAGAGAAGCATTAGATAACGGAATTAAAAACCAGGTTTCTAAATTAACCTCTAAAGACGGTTTTTATAGAAATGAATTGGTAAAAATTATTTTACCGGATGAATTACAAGCTGTAGATAAAGGTTTGCGCAGATTAGGGTTGGGTAATTTGGCAGATGAAGGTATTAAGGTATTAAATAGAGCAGCAGAAGATGCTGTAAAAACAGCAACGCCAATTTTTATAAACGCAGTGAAAGAAATTTCTTTTAACGATGCAAAGAATATTCTTTTGGGCGATAAAGATGCTGCTACGAGTTACCTACAATCTAAAACAACACAAAATTTGTACAAGAGCTTTGCACCGGTAATAGCCAACTCTTTTTCTAAAGTGGGTGCAGACAAAGTTTGGAATAATCTAATTTCTAGATACAATTCAATTCCTTTTGTGAAGAAGGTAAATCCGGATTTAACCAATTATGTAACAACACAAACTTTAAAAGGTGTTTTTAGGATGATTGAGGTTGAAGAAAAAGGAATTCGTGAAAAGGTAGGTTTAAGAACCTCCATTTTATTAAAGCAGGTTTTTGCTTTGCAAGATTAAATAGAAGAGACAAGAGAAATGATTTTTAAAAGGCTGTGCTGTTAAAGTGCAGTCTTTTTTTATGCGTAAAGGTGAAGTGTTGGTCTTTATTTTGGTTCTTATTTTCTTTGATTTATAAAATTAATTGGGAGCATAAAATATTATTTAGTTTGCGTATGCTTTTTTTATAAATGAGAATTAGTAATTAAACAACCTTAAAAAATGCTTATTACTAGGCGTTTATAAAAAAACACATATTAAACCACCTGTTCTACGGAGAGCTCTTTTTCCTTTAGGTTGCAAAGTTACCGAAAAGCTAATGGGTACTTCTAATGGTATACATGTTCTTTTGTAACTAGATATCGATTCACTAGACGAGGTTATTGCAATTGCTTAGAGTACAACTGCCAAAGAAGCTTTTACAGGATAAGCAAGTACTCTTAAGACTGCCGATTTAATATTAAGAAATGTTACTGCTCCTAGTGTAGAAATAGAAGGTAAGACTACTGGTGTACAATTTAGGGATGCTTCAGGCCCGCCAGGTTCATCTCTTGGAATAATAAAAAGAGGTGTAGGTACTTTAAACGGTTCGTCTGATCCTTTATATATTGTTGAGAATAGACTGTATTGATTATGATAATTATATGAATTCCTTCATTTGAATCTGCAATTCTTCTGCCTTTAAAGCAGCATCTTTCGCAAAATTTAAATCTTTAGAAGCATAAATAATTCCTCTAGAAGAGTTTATGAGCAATCCTATATCTTTAGTCAAACCATAGGTACAAACATCTTGTAAACTTCCACCTTGCGCTCCCACACCAGGAACTAATAAAAAAGAGTTCGGTACTATTTTTCTAATTTCTTTAAAGTATTCTGCTTTTGTAGCGCCTACCACATACATTAAGTTTTCTGAATTTTTCCAGTTTTTTGAAGTCTCTAATACGTGTTTGTAGACTTCTTTCTCGTTTATTTTCTTTGTTTGAAAATCAAAAGCACCTTCATTGGAAGTGAGCGCTAGCATAATGGTATGCTTGTCTTTAAAGGTTAAGAAAGGTTCAATAGAATCTTTTCCCATATAAGGTGCAACGGTAACGGAGTCAAAAGCTAAATCTTCAAAAAAAGCTTTTGCATACATTGCCGAAGTATTTCCAATATCTCCACGTTTAGCATCTGCAATTGTAAAAATTTCAGGATAGGTTTCGTTTAGATAGTTAATTGTTTTTTCTAAAGATTTCCATCCTTTTAAACCATAAGCTTCATAAAAAGCAGTGTTTGGTTTGTAGGCAACGCAAAAATGATGGGTAGCATCTATAATAGCCTTGTTAAATGCAAAAATAGGATCTTCGTTA
>JBLHGY010000008.1:0-28810 GCA_047616665.1 Polaribacter sp. | reverse complement strand
ATTGCCAAAAAAGTATCAAAAAGTCTAGAACCTCCTACTTTTATCTTAAGCTATTTGTTCCTTCGTGAAAGTCTAGGAACTCTCCCGATTATCATCGGGATCAAACAGCCTAGACTTTTGTCACTCCGTTCACTACTAGCTTTTACGATAAAACTAGAGATGTTCATGGACATGAATTTTTTCCAAATACCCCTGAAATTATAAAAAGTAAGCTTGAAGCATTCAAAGACGAATTACTTCAATTAAAAGGATAGCAACTAATCTTATTAAATCCTGAAAGCGGCAACACACAAAATACTAATTTTTGAGATTACTGTGTAAATCATAGCTAGTTTTTAGAAACTTGATCGTGATATTCTCAATGTCTACAGTCCGAGCGCTAATTTAATATTTATATACAGTATTTTACATAATTTTAAATGGAATTACCATTACCAAACGGCCATAAGATTTACAAATTTATAAACTTACTGAGTAACTTAAAAGGTCCTTTTATAGTGTGTGATTTTATTAATCATAACACAATCTTCAATAGTTTTTACTTTCTTTGTTAAACTTTCTGAATTATCTTATCATATCATCTTCCTTTTGTAAAGAAAATTGATTTTTTTATACATAATGATGATTCCGATAAATTTCACATATTTACTAAAGGTTCTAAAAGATCTTTAAAGGGTTTGTTAATATTAGACCAGTAAAAGAAATAATTAAATACTCCTTCAACCCTTTTTTTCAAAAATTTGCAACCTAAGAAAATTAAGGGATTTCCAATATAGCCATTAATTTATGGTTAAGATATAATTTTTCTTTACCCACTTTTTCAGAAATTAAAAAACCAGATTTTTCTAATTCCATCAAATAATTACCTACGGTTTTTGGTGTCCCTAATTTAGCATCAATTAAAAACTGTCGTTTCGTATAAGGCAACCTAAATAGTATTTCAACCAATTCTTTAGTATATACTTTAGGGATTGTTTCCTTAATCTCTGATGCCATTTGATCCATTAATGTAGTAACATTTTTTAAGCGTTCCAATCCTTTATTAGCTGTATATTCAACCATTTCAAGCATGTAAAGTATCCACCCTTCCCAATCATTATTTTCAGTTACCTTTCTCAGTTTTGTATAATAGTCAGTCTTATTTTTAATGATATATTCACTTAAATAAATAGCAGGGGTATCCAGCAGTTTTTCGAGTTTTAGATATAATAATAACATTATGCGTCCTGTTCTACCATTACCATCACTAAAAGGGTGTATCGCTTCAAATTGATAATGCATTAAAGCCATTTTAATTAATGGATCAATAGCATCGTCACCATTTATAAAAGTTTCGAGATTATGTAACTTTTCTCTTATAATAGCTTCCCCTGAAGGTGGTGTGTAAATGGTTTCACCATTCGTATTTTTCAAAGCAGTTCCTGACGTTGTTCTAATACCTGCAGTATTTTTTTTAATGCTTTGTACAATTTCAATACATAAGTTTGTACTTATAAAAGGTCGCGTTTCTATTTGTTGTAAACCATTCCAAAGTGCTTCTTTGTAGCTTATGACTTCTTTTGTAGCTGGATTATCAAACTTTTTGTCTGCTACTAAAGATCTATATAAATCATCATTTGTTGTGATGATATTCTCTATTTCTGAACTTGCTTTAGCCTCTTGTAAATGAATAGTATCCAAAAACAACGTTGGATTTGGTAAATTGGTAAGCATACCATTAAGTTTTGCTAGCGCTCTACTAGCATCAATAGTCTTGCGTAACACTTTAGTCGTTTCTAAATTTGTTCTATGAGGTAATATTGGTAAACTATTGTAAGGTATTTTTCTATTAAATTTTGTCATTTTAAATAAGGGTACATATTACTCACGTAATCTTAACGAGGGTAAATATACTAAAAATTTACCTTTATTCTGCTAATGGATGTAATTATTACTTTCAATAAACAGATCATAAAAAATAAATTTAAACATCCGTATACTAAAATCGAATTTGTAGAGAAAGATTTAAAGGTTTCAAGAATTACTGCTAATAATTACTTGAACACGCTGTCAGATGAAGGAATATTAACAAAAAATAAAAGTGAGTTTTGATTTTTTTGAATACTTTTTGATCAAGCAAAAAAGTAATAAAATTAAACGTTATTCTCTGCTTAAAATGAATCTCTATTTTGATAACATAAATATTCGTTGTTCGTTATTCGTTATTGGTTATTCGTTGTTCGTTTTTCGAAAGACGATAGACGATTTATAAAGACAGCATCTAAAACCGACATACTTTTATTCTTCGTAGAAATTCAAAAGATATGAAACGGCTGAGTGTCCAAAGAGGACAGAGCGTTCAATAAATGTCCAGTGAACATTTATAGCGAATGGGCCAGCATGCGCAAGGTGTCTGGACACGATAGTGAAATATCTTGTAGAATTAAAGCAAAATTAAATAAGTCTTGATTTTTTGTTTCGTTTTGCATCAAGGCAAAATGAAAAAAGAAAAACGTATTTTATAATGCCATACTTTTTTCATTGCCAAAAAAGTATCAAAAAGTCTAGAACTTCCTACTTTTATCTGAAGCTATTTGTTCTTTCGTGAAAGTCTAGGAACTCTCCCGATTATCATCGGGATCAAACAGCCTAGACTTTTGACACTCCGTTCACTACTAGCTTTTACGATAAAACTAGAGATGTTCATGAACATATTTAAATTGATTTGTACTTTTATATTTGTGTTTTTCAATTCAAATGTTTTTTTAAAAGAAAAAAGAAATAGTACTGCTATCAGCATTTAAAACCGAACTCCTTTTATTTTTATGAAAATTCAATTTCTATGAAACGGTAAGAATCTAAAGAGGACAGAGCGTTCAATAAATGTCCAATGGACATTTATAGCGAATGGGCCAGCATGCGCGCGGTGTCTGGATTCGATAGTGAAATAGAAAGTAACATCAAAAGTTGGTGTTCATCTTTTGTCTTGATACAAAAGACGCAAAAAATCAAGATAATCCCTATGAAATTGCTGTGCACCATTCTCTTTTGATATTCCATGCGTAGCGCTGCGCACCGCACTTCCATATCATCGCTCATTATTTCTTGGGATCACATGGTCTGATTTTAGAAGTATTGTTTAATTCAAAATTTTTTTTGACTATTGTATGGATACTATAAAGTCAGTATCTAAATTCGATCTATTTCGTTTTTCATTAAAATTCAATTTATATGAAACGGTAAAAACCCAAAGAGTATATGAATTTGAGAAATCAGAGAAATTGTATTTGAACTCTATTGATAAATATACCGCCGAATCTTTTACGCGTTTTCTGAAAATTGAGCAGCAGTATCCTGATAATTACTGCGGCCAACTCTTAAAATTATTGAAGATTATTCTGCGTGATGCTGAGAAAAGTGGTTTGGAAGTGCATCCTTATTCTAATTATATTGAGTCATTTAAGCAGAAGAGTTCCGATCGAATTCTTCATATTTTAAATCCAGCAGAGATAAAAAAATTATAGGGATTACAGCATATTCCTGAAGTATATACAGATAGTTACAAGTGGCTGTTAATTGGTTTGTGCATTGGGCAGCGGGTCTCAGATTTATTAAAATTAACTCCGAGTAATCTTAGAAAAGCACCCACTGGTCTGTATATAGATATATTACAACAGAAAACAAAGAAGGCGGTGACTGTTGGTGTGGCAGATCCACTAGTTATTGAACTATTAAAAAATGAATTTCCAAGAAAAGTATCTCAAGTAGTTTTTAATAAACAGATTAAAGCACTTTGCAAGATGGCGGGAATAGAAGATTTGGTGAGTGGGTTTAAAAACAACCCGAAGACAAGAAGAAAAGAAATTATTGAAGCACCCAAATACGCTTTTGTGACCTCACATATTATGCGACGTTCTTTTGCTTCTAATTATTATGGTAAAATTGAAACACCGCTGCTTATGAATATTACAGGGCATTCTAAAGAGAGTACTTTTCTAACCTATATTGGTACGCATCAAAATAAAGATGCACTGGCAGATTTATTTATGCAACAGGCGGGAGTTATTTGGTAATGATATTATTTTAGACCTAACTGAACGAGTTTTTCTTTGTACCAATTTTTATCGGTTACTCTTTTAAATAACCAAACACGATACTCTTTGTACATTATGGACTTATAAAGAATGTTTACTCTAGATTTAATAAATAGATAAATCTTAATACGGTTGTGTTTCCTTTTTGTTTTTTTACTGTTGGTAAACTGACTATTAAAAACACTTAAATAGGAAGCTACCTTTTTTGTATTGTTGTATTCTAAACTATCTACTTTATTAAAAACCTCATAACAAGCCGCTAAAAAACAATTCAAAGGATTGGTTAATTTGTCTAATGCATTTACCGCATCTTTTGCATTCGTTTTTTTAGACAATAAAAAAACATCATAGGCATTTCTTAAAGCCATCGTTTTATAATAAAAACCATTGTCGTTTATTTGATTGGCAATAATGGATAAGTTTAATTTGTTTGCATAACTCAAAACAGATACCTTATTTATAACTTGACTATCTTTCTCTGCAAAACTATAATTAAATTCATTCGCGTACTTTTCTATTAAAAGTTCTTTATGAATTTCTATGGCTGCGATATTATTGGCATTTTTTAACCTTTGATAATGTTTAAACTGCGGGTAATTATTATCAGTTTTGAAAACATCAGAATACCCAAACTCTCTTAAAATAGTAATCGCTTTTGGATAGTCTTCTTTTGAGAAAATAAAATCAATATCCCCCACCATTCGCTCGGCTATATCTTCATATAGACCCGCTAACAGATTACCTGTTCCTTTTAAAAATATTGGTGTAATGTTATTTGCTAATAAAACACTGTTTAAATCTTTTGCTTGTGAAATTATTTGTTTATTCCGCTCCCTGTTTATATCGGTAATAAGCACCATATAGTTAACCAACTCATGAGGTAAATACTGCAGGAAATCTGCACATTTTAAATTACAATACAATGCCGGAAACACATAATGGGCTGTACTTACTTTTACAACAGCATCCCAGTCTATAGACTTTGACTTTAATTGCTTTTCTATTTCTTGTCTATTCTTATCTTCTAAAGAAATGGTCAAGCATTTTGCCACAAAGTAAAGCGTTTCTTTATAACTCATTAAGAAGTTTAAAAAATTTAAAGTTATTTGGTAGTTTCATCACTTTTAGTAGTAGTTTCAAGATCAGAAAATATAAACAGGGGTTGCTCTGCTTTTTCTTCTATAACAGGTTTATTCTTAGGGAACAAATGACCTGACAGAGTTACAAAAATTTTTACTCGTTCTGTTTTGGTAAGTTTTTCTTGATTTATGAGCAGATCATCCAACACTTTCTCATAGAGCAAAACCATCTTTTCTTTGATGGAAGGCCCTTCTTTTTTTGCAGGTCCTCTTTTAGATTTTTTTCCTGCTTTCTTTGCTGAATTTGGATCGAATGGCATGTGTATTAAAATTAAATTTTAAACTAAATGTAACCAAAAAAAGTTTACTTTTTCAACAACCAACTGCTAGACTGTATTTTATCACCTAATCCATCAACTAAGGTAATTCCCATTTGATCACAGATAGGT
The DNA here is from genome assembly GCA_047616665.1 of Polaribacter sp. Classification (GTDB taxonomy): domain Bacteria; phylum Bacteroidota; class Bacteroidia; order Flavobacteriales; family Flavobacteriaceae; genus Polaribacter. The sequence continues at coordinate 23,209 of JBLHGY010000008.1, read as the reverse complement.
CTTTCTGGAATGGTATTGTTATTTTGATCTCCACCATTTGCAAAACTCAAATCATATTCATTACCAAAATCTAAAGCAATTTTTTCAATGGTTTTACATACGGTCCTATCTTGATCTGTAGATAAAATACAATGATCTACAGATTTTATATTAGAAACTATAAAAACACGCTCTGTTTGTTGCTGAAATTCTTTTGATCCTTTTAATTCTCTTTGATGATCGTTATTTACAATCACAAACAACTCATCTGCTAATGCTTTTGCGTTGTTAAAATACTCGATATGTCCTTTGTGTATGGGATTAAAATAACCTGACACAATCATTCCTTTTTTCTTACGCATGTTTTTCTTTTTTATCTACCAAAATCATCTTGTACTCGTATAATATCGTCTTCATCCGAAGGATGGATAGCATCGGTATGTTGCCAAATTTCTGCTACTATCGAAGTTTCGTCTAAACCAATTAAACGATGCCGTTCGCCCTGTTGTAAAACAATTTGATCTCCTTCGTTATAGACTTTCATTTCGTTTTCAACATCAGAATCGCTTCTAACAATTCCAGCAGAACCTTTATATACTTGCCAAATTTCTGCCCGTCTGTTATGGTATTGCCAAGATAATCTTACTGCTGGTTTCACGATTAAAATCTTAGGACTTAATTTACCTCCAATCTTTAGAGCATTAACGTCCAAACCTTCGAAGAATTTATTTGAAAATTCTTGCGCTTGGCTTTCATCTATTACCAAGAAACCTCCCCAGGGTCTTTCAAAATCATGAGAAACCACCGAAAACCCAAAAGATTCTATCTCTTTTTTTATTTCATTAAAAATCATCATACGTTTATTTTAAATTGTTTAATTTTAGATAAGTTTTTGAGAAATATTGAGAACCAACCTCCAATATTATTTGAACTAATAGCGCGATAGTCTTCTCTTGTTTTTTGTATAATATTTTTGAGGCTACGGTTTGAGACACCACCTACCCTCATTTTAGTAATTACTTCAGGTAGGTAACCATATTCTAAATCGTTGTCATTTAAGATACGTAACATAAAGTCATAATCTGCAGCAATTTTATAAGATGTATTAAATCCCCCGTGCTTATCGTATACCTGTTTTTTTAAAAACAATGTTGGGTGAGCAGGCATCCAACCTTGTTTCAATATTGCAGATCTAAATTCACAGCTCTTCCAATATCGTATAATCTTATTGGTGTCCTGTATATCTACGTATTCTAGATCACCATAAATTCCGTCCACCTTTTTCCTCTTCATTGCCGTAATCAAATCTAAGATGGTTGTAGAAGAGGCTAATAAATCATCAGAATGTAAAAGACCAATAACATCTCCAGAAGCAATGGAAATACCTTTATTAATTGCATCATACAACCCATTATCCTCTTCTGATACAACTACATTTTTCGTTTGTGAATTTAATTTAATAATTTCTACTGTATTATCACTAGACAGTCCATCCACAAAGATGTGTTCAATATCAGGATAGACTTGACTATTCACAGAGTTAATTGTGTCCAAAATCGTTTTTGAACTATTATAGCATACTGTTACGATTGAAATTTTTAACATTTTTTTTCAGCTTTTATCTCTTGTATTTTAGTGTCAATCATAATTTCATAAACATACCTTAATCTACAGAAGTTATATCCAGCTTTTCCATCTAAAAACCCCCCTTTAACGAAATAAAATATAAAGAAAATAATAATTGGCCTAAATGGTAAATGATAAATTAATTGTTTTTGAAACTTCCTTCTTAAGGTAGGGTCTTTTGATAATGAAAATCTCCATTGAATTGGATTCAAAAACTCTTTAAGCAACACACCACTCTCCATTGAGCTATAGTCATTGTGTCTATTCAACCAAGCCTTTATTCCTTTGTTAAAAGGATAATGAATTAAATGGTCTGTTAAATATTTTTTCTCTCCGGTGGTTGTGTATTCTTCATTGATCTCTCTCTCAACGATTATGTCTCCATTTTTAAATAATCTTGGAAACCATGTAGGGTAACCACTACTATGTTTTAACCATTTATTTAAAAAAATATCTTTTCTTCTAACTAAATACATCGAAACAGGTGAATTCGTAGTTATTTCTTCCCTAATTTCTTTTTGTAAATTCAGAGGTATTCTTTCATCAGCATCAATCATGAGGATCCAATCAAACTCTTCAGGTATTGACTCAATTGCGGCGTTTCTTTGGTTTGAATAGTTATCAAATTTTCTTTGAATAAATTCGACCCCAAAACTTAATGCTAATTCTTTAGTTTCATCAGTACTGAAAGAATCAAAAACCATAATTTTATTACAAAAACTCAACGATTTCATGCATTCGACAATGTTTATTTCTTCATTAAAAGTCAAAACCAACCCTATTATTTTAGTTTCCTTCATTTCTTCATCAATAATTTATAGATATTAAAAGTCTCATCAGCGCATTTATCCCAACTAAATTTAGCAGCATTTTCATAGCCCAACTCAATAGATGCTGCTCTTAGCTTGGGGTCTAATAAATTCACAAACGATTCATATGCCTCATTCCAATTAGTAGGAGAAAACATAAAGGGGTAATCATTTCCGATTACTTCACTAACTGAGGAAGAGTTGGTTGACCAAACAGGACATCCAGCTTTCATTGCTTCCAGAACAGGAATTCCAAAGCCTTCATAAATTGAAGGAAAAAGCAGGCTAAAAGCGTGATTATAAAGATCATTCAAATCACTTGCCTCTACCTTATCTAACAAATGAACTTTATGCTCTAATTTGTTTTTTGACAAATAATTGAGCTCTTTTTTATTAAATCTACCACCTCCAACGCAGATTAAAACGAGGCCTAAATCATTAACTGTTTTTGTCTTCATCAATTTTAAGACAAAATCAAAGTTTTTACAATACCCTCTATTTCCAACATACAAGAGGTATTTTTCACGCTTAATCTCTAAATTATTTATTTTAATAAGATCCATTTTTTGAACTGGCCTAAACTCATCATCTACTCCATTATATACAACATGAACGATGCCCTCATCAATTCGGGGATAATAATTTAAAAAGTCTTTTTTCGTATGATTGGAAACACATATTATGGCGTCAGCTTGATCAATACTTCTGTTTTTTAAAAACAAATGATTTTTCTTAGCTAGAAATGTTCCATACTTTTCGTACATAAAGTCATGAACAGTTACCACAACTTTAGATCTATTTTTTTGTTTTAACGGCCGAAAATAACTAGAGTGATAGATATCACAATCATTATTCATGACCTTTTTGTATTGTTTATATTTTACAATTCTATTTTCTTCATAAATTAAATGCTCAGGATCTAATTTTATCTTTTTTCTGAAAATATTCTTAGGCTCTGCACTTTCAACATAATTTATATTAAAAGATAATGGAATACGACTTATCAAATTATACCAAATTTTACTAATCCCACCAGCATATTGCATGTCGAAAATTATATTATCGTACAGGATTTTAATCATTGAAAATTCTTTTTGAGATTTTTATTGCTAAATCAAAATTTGCCGATACAAGAAAACATAAAGCTAAAGATAAATCTAACTTGTTCTCTTGTTTAAAAAATTCATTAAACTCAATTATATTATTATCGTTATTATGATTTTTACCTAGCCAAAATGCAACTCGGTCTGTAAGATGTGGACCCATTTTACATGATCTTTCCCAATCAATAATATATAAATAATCTAGATTATTTTTAAAAATATTTTCACTTCCTAAGTCACCATGAATAAAAGACAAACCAATTTTACTATCACCTTTATTGCTAAGTATATAATTATACAACCCTATCGTTCTATCTTTTTCAACTAAGAAATTTATCCACCAATTTTGTGTGTAGCATTTATCTAAATCATGTTTGACTTTATTACTATTTAAACTATTATACACTCTTTCTGACAAATCATTTTTTTCAGGGTGGAATAGTTTACAATCATTAGGAAGAGACTCTACTACTAAAAAACTATAATCCTCTACCTCATTGAAATGAATAACAGAAGGTGTTTTAAATTGATTATTAGTTTTTTGAGACTTATAGTTTAATAAAAAATCATACTCATTCCTTAGAAGATCATAATCGTTAGTGTTTTGTGATAGCTTTCCAAAATATGTTAATTCGATATTAGAGTCATAAAAGTATATATAACATCTTTTTCTATTGGGAACTAAGGACCAGACTACCATGTATTGACACCCTGATAGTATTGGATTTTTAGATATTATATTATCTATTTCAAGTAAACTTTCATTTTTTTGATTTGCCCTCAATGCTTTTAATAAAGTGACTACGAAAAAAACATAAATTTTATACACTTTCCGTTTAATTGTAAAGCTTGGAATAAATTTTAGGACTTTAATTAAGTCATAAATATTTAGATCACTTGGGATCGCCAAATATAATTTGGATCCTTTACTGAATATTTTATGCATAGCTATTTCCAATTATTTCTAATATTTGATTTGTTGTATCATCAATGCCTTTGTCTCCATTTATAATAAATGCATTGGTTCTCTTGGAAAGAATTTTATCTATTTCACATTGTTGACGTTCAATTTCTTTAACAGTTAATTCTGGCTTGAGCTTGTAAATCTCTTTTGCAGATCTCGAGATTGTAAAAATAAAATTTGGCTTAGGAACAAAGTTTTCAAATACTTTAACGATCCATTTTGGAGTATTTAAATGCCCTAATTGATAGTAGTAATCATAGTAATATCTTGCAAATATTAAAACTTCCTTATTTCGTTTTGATTTCAAAACTTTAAAACTACCTAAAAAGTAGTCAAATGCATACCAAATGACATAAACAAGACCTTTAATCCCTGAATTGGGTTTTGTCATACCAACATGAAGAGCTCCTTCCTCATGACTCGAGTCTATTTTGTTTTTCAAGAATGGGTTTATAAAGTCTTTCAACGGAGGTAATATTTCAAAATGCATGGTTGAATGTGTAGCATTAATATTATCAGCTTTTAACTTTAACACTAATTCATTTGCAATTGTTGTTTTACCTGAACCATCAGGGCCAATAATAACTATCATTATTTTTTTAAGTATGAATTGATTTTATGGAAAATGTATATAAATAATACTGGGTAAAATTTACCTGGTGCGTAATCTCTTGCAGAAACAAAGAATGTTATAGATAAAGATATTGGAATTAATAATAAAAGGCCTTTTTGATTCAAATTTAAGGAAATTCTATTATTAATATATGACCATAAAAAACCAATTAATAATCCAATTTCTAGAACACCTATTAGACCATACTTCAAATAATATCTACCGGGAATAGTTGGTGTAATATTTGAGCCTGTTAAGTAACCAGTTGTTCCTAACCTTAACCGATTATAATCTCCAAAACTTTTATCAAGAGGCTTGTTTTTCCATAAAATTCTTGGGATTGGATTCGTTATTAATAAAATTAAAGTTTCAGGGATTGGATAAATTATACTTTCAAAAATATTATCACTATCGGTGAATCTAATTTTTTCATCATAATTTTCACTAATAAAAGCTAATTCTTTATTTAAGCTTGAACCATCAATGGCAGACCTTGAGTCATTCTCATTAAATTCTCGGGAATTTATTTGATAAAATAATATTGAAATAATAATAACCAAAAAATATAAAACTCTCTTGGTTGGAAAATAATTTGACTCATTTTGATATATATAATAAAAGAGAATTGATGAAAAAACAAAAACAACCCCTCCTCTTCCTCCTAAGGAAATAAATAATAACATCATTGTTAACATTATTATTAATGTGATTAAGCGCTTATATCCTTTGAGCTTTATTACTGTAATTCCTAGTATTATAGATATCGCAGGAAGTATTTGAATAAATAAAATCATTAATGGATTTTCATTAGCAAGACCACCTGATGAAAATGCAACGTAGCCACTAGTTCTTGATAATATATTAATTAAAAAATTTGAAACTAAATCACCTGAACCGTAAAAGAAAAAAGGAGAAATCCCAATTGTGACAAAAAGTACAATTAAACGTTTACTAAAATATAATTTTTTGATTTCTTTTTTTGTTTGTTTGTTTTTTTTTTTGAGCTCAAAAAGAAAATTACCAATAAAAAAGGAAATACAATACACACAAATAATTACACCAGTCTTATTTGATACATAGTTATTATTTATTTCACCAAAAGCTGAAGGAAAATTTTTTTCATAAATAATTGAAATTAGTGGATCTAATAAAATAAAAACAAATAGTGCTATGTTAAATAAAAGAATATCTGTATTAACCTTTTTTTTAAGTGCTTGATAAATATTATAAAATAAAAGCAATAACGATTGACATGAAATCAAAGTCCATCCTACTTTCCAAGTAAAATCCGTAGACATACCAAATAGAAAAAAAATTAGTATAATATTTGAGGAAAATATTAAGCTAATAAGTAAAATAGATTTTTTCATAATATAAATTAATTACTTGAATCTTTTGATTATACTATTCTTTATTAATTTACTATTAAAATTTGAGCCCAAAAAAGGAAGATCAATAATTATAACACCGCCTAAAAGAAGTTTTTTATATAATTTCGGGATTTCTCTAAGATTAGAAAAACGTAATATCCCAAAGTCACTCACAATATTACCCTCAATCAAAGTATTCAATTCCTTTTTTATCGATGACATGTTTTCCTCCAAAGATTTTGTTTTTATAAAAATTAAAATACCGGGTATAGCGTATGTGTATATTTTCAAACGAAATCTTATCCTTTCAAGAAATCTTATTAGAGTTCTAAATGGTTTTTTAAAGAGTTGTTTAATAAAATAATTATGTTTGAATTTAACAAACCCATTATGAAAGTTTTGATCTTTTAAATAATAAAAATCGTGTGGAATATCAATTGGCAGAGTTTTAAATGCATCCAACACAGTAGTTTCAGCCTCTAATCTTTTTAAAATATTCTGAAGTTTTAAAACTCTTTTATATTCATGATCTCTGATTGCACAAGATAGTTGCATTGACCTTATAACTATTTCGTGCTTTGGATTTATTTTATAATAAAAATCTTCGTAAACTCTTTCTTTTAATAAATCTTCTACAGAAAAAGCTGAAGCTGACCATATTGAATGTCCACCAAAAAAATCAATATGTAAGCATTTATTTTTTTCATAATTGAATAACTTAAATACATGTATTGAAAAATCATTTATATAGCTCTCCCAAAGTTTGATTTGCAAAAAATCATCCCAATAAAACTTATCTTTACATTCATTTAATATTTTTTTAATTTTATCAAAATATTTTTTTTCTGCAACTAAATCTAGATCATGTCCAATTTCTGGTAATTTCTCGTAATTTCTTAGTACGACATATATTATTTCTTGTTTATTAAACTCATTAAGTATCCATCTGATATTCTGACCTAAATAGCTATCCATTCTATAGAGTCTTAATTTTAAATACATGACTTAATACCCTATTAAATACATAAATAGGATTAAATAAAATAGCTGGAATTAAACAAAGTAAAACTTTAGGATAATTTTTAGACAAATAACTAAGACCTGCTTTTTTATAAAAGAATTTAGCATAATTCCTCCATTGCCTTGGAAACCTGTAGCTTAATTTAGACCAATAATTTTCTAAAAAAAAATTATAATTAACTTCATTTAAATTAAGCCTCCTTCTCTTCATATTCAAATTTGCAAAATGAGTCTTTTTCCTTTGCAACATAAATTTTTTCGTAGAATCAGCATCTTTATGAATTCTATAGTAAAAATAATATTCGGGGATTGAAATAATTAAGTATTCATTTTCAACTATTCTATACCATAGGTCTAAATCCGCAGCGGGTGTATATTCAGACCTATAACCTCCAACTTCGAAAAAGGCCTTTTTGTTAATAATGGCGGAAGGATCTGTAGTTATAATAGCTTCATTTGAAATTTTCATTTCATTAAACTCTTTTATGTTAGTAGGTCTGGATCTTCTATGCCCAATTACTTCACCCTGGTCATTCATATATCTTGCCCAGCTACCTACACAAGCTATTTTGACATTACCGCTCTCTTTAATATACTTTAATTGTTGCTCAAATCTGTTCGGCAGAGATTTATCATCTGCATCCATTAAAGCAATCCATTCTGATTTTGCCTCTTTAAACCCTAAAGTTCTAGACTCATAAAGTGTTATAACATTTTTAGTTTCAAGAATTTTAATTCTTTTATCATTAAAACTTAAAATTAACTCATTAATTTCTCTGTCAGATCCATTATTTATTATAATAAACTCAAAATCTGAAAAGGTCTGATTTAGTATACTAAGGATACTTTCTCTTACGTAATTCTTTCTTGTCTTGTATATAGACATTACAACACTTATCATAATACTTTAAATTTCATTTTTCATCTTATTAATATATTCTTTAAGTGCAAACTTCCAATCCTTCATTAGGTTCATACCCAATAAGTCTAATTTATAATTTATTGCAGATTCATTCCTCGAAACTGGAGCAACTCTTTTAAACATTCCCTTTGGAGCAACCTCAACTTTTGTCTTCAAATTAAATTGTTTTATTATCTCTTTTACATATTCATATCTACTTACTCCATTGGAAATATCAACACAATTAAATATACCGTTAATGTTTTCCTTAATTAAAATTTCAATTTGATTTGAAAGATTTTTTATGTAAGTAGGGCTACCTTTTTGGGATTGATCACTAAAAATTATACTTGAATTCAATCCTTCAACATACCTTTTGTATACAAAATTCTTATTATTTAGATGATTTCCTCCGTATAACCAACCGGTTCTAATAATTAAAAATCTTTCAAGGTGGTTTTTAACTATTTCTTCCCCAAATACTTTAGATTTATGATGAATTGAATTTGGCTGAATCAAATTAAATTCAGAGTGAGGCTTATTATCCTCATTATTACCATAAACTCCAGTACTAGATATATAAACAAACAATATCTTTTTTAAGACACAAAAGTCAACTAAATTTTGAGTCCCAATTGTATTTACTTTAAAACATTTATCAGGATTTATTTCACAAGCCTCTACATCTGTAAAAGCAGCAGTATGAATAATAATAGTAGGCTTAATCCGATTTAGAACGTCAAAAACTTGCTTTCTATTTGTAATGTCTAATTCTTGACTACAAAATCCATTTATATTCTTAAATGTCAATTCTTCTAATAAATTAGATCCTAACATTCCATTTGAGCCTGTAATTAATATTTTGGGATTACCAGTCATAAATAATATCTTGTATGTCTATATTAATTGCTTCATCTGGATTATGTTCAATACTAGCAATATTTAATACTAAATTATTTCCTTCACAAAGTCCTTTAAAAGCAACCCATAAATTTGGCGCTATTGTTAATCTTTGATAATTTTTCTTTGACAAAGTAGCTGTAAAAAAATGATCTCCATCAAATACTACAAATTGAACTTCACCGACGGGAACAATAAAGTTTAAAACCATTTCTCTGTGTTTTTTCCATCCTTTTATCTCTTTGTAATTAATTGATGAAAAGTAAGCTTCTCCAAATTTCTCAAAATCTTTCGAACTTGATTTAACCGCATGAAATATATCCCCCTTGGGGTGTGGAATAGTTCTTAAAGGATTTAATTTTACTCCGACCATTTCAAAGATTTATTTTTTGCCATTTGTTCATACTCTTCAATTTGATCTATTGTTTTATTATAAATAGAATTCTCTTTTTTATAAAAATCATAATACCATTCACTTGTATATCGTATGGTATCTTTGTATTCTAGGTTGGCCTGCCATTTTAGATGAAAAAGAGCCTTATCACAATTCAATTTTAAAAGTCCTGCTTCATGAAAAGGAATATTATCAGTAACAGTAAACGCTTCCTCTACATTTTTAAAATTCCAATACTTACTTAAATCTTCAAGTAACTGTTTTACAGTATGGTTTTGTTCGGCTCTAGGCCCAAAATTAAAGGCTTCTCCATGAAGATTATCATTTTCATATAAGTTAGCGCCAAGATCTAGATAACCACTTAAAGGCTCTAAGACGTGCTGCCAGGGTCTTGTCGCTTTTGGGCTTCTGATCTCGACTTTTTGTCCTTTTGACCAAGCCAACATGCAATCTACTACAATTCTATCTTTTGCCCAATCTCCACCTCCAATTACATTTCCGGCTCTACCTATTGCCAATTTAATGTTGGAAGTATTCGACTTAAAATAAGAATGAAAATAGGATTTTATGATAAGTTCAGCCGCTCCTTTACTTCCGCTGTAAATATCTTTCCCTCCCATTTTATCATCCTCCTTATAACCCCACACCTGTTCTATATTATCATAAGCTTTATCACTTGTAATAATCACTGCAGTGCATGAAAAATTAAGTGCTTTGAGAGCTTCTAATACATTAGCTGTTCCCATTACATTTGATGAAATCGTTTCTATAGGATCAGTGTATGAAACTGACACAATAGGTTGCGCAGCTAAATGAAATAAAATATCAGGCCTTTCAATATCTATTATTTCTTTAATTCTCTTTAGATCTCTAATATCATCTCTATAATCTGTAATTTTGTCAGACAAAGCTAATTCTTCAAACATCGAAGGGTTTGTAGGAATATCCTTAGAAACCCCTACTACATTTGCGCCTAATTTTAATAACCAACTAGTTAGCCATACACCTTTAAATCCTGTATGACCCGTCACTAAAACTTTTTTGTCTTTATAAATATTTTTGTACATATTTTACCATATTTTCCATGGGGCATTATTAGAGGCCCATAGTTTGTTTAATTTTAATTTATCTCTCATAGTATCCATTGGCATCCAAAAACCATAATGTCGGTGAGTAAAAAGTTCTCCAGAAGTTGCTAGAGTCTTTAATGGGTTCTGCTCAAAAATACAGTTTTCATCATCAGAAATATAATCAAAAACCTTAGGTTCACAAACAAAATATCCAGCATTAATCCAACCTCCATCTCCTTTAGGTTTTTCTTTAAATTCGTTAACTTGATCTTGTTCATTAATATCTAAGGCACCAAATCTGCCATCTGGCTGAACCGATGTCATTGTTATCAATTTGCCATGACTTTTATGAAAACTAACTAATTTTCCAATGTCGACATTTCCAACCCCATCTCCATAAGTAAGCATGAACGGTTCATTCCCTAGAAAATTTTGAGCTTTTTTAATTCTCCCACCAGTCATTGTATTTAAACCAGTATCTAATAGAGTAACTTTCCATGGCTCACTTGAATTATTGTGAATCTCTAAATTATTATTCTTAATATCAATTGTTACATCACTTTGGTGTAAAAAATAATTAGCAAAATATTCTTTGATATGATAACCTTTATAACCCAAAAGAATCACAAAGTCATTGTAACCATATTTAGAGTATGTTTTCATAATATGCCATATAATTGGCTTCCCACCTATTTCTACCATAGGCTTAGGTCTCAGTCCTGTTTCCTCAGCCAGACGAGTTCCAAAACCACCTGCTAAAATTACTACTTTCATATATTATTTTGTTTTAGAATTAAATTTACTTCGAGTTTTATTTGAATACAATATCAGTTGAATAGACGATGTTAAAAGCATTACCAAAAGTAATGATGCTACAGTTAAATTTTCAGAAAAGTTATATAGATAAAAATAAATTAAAGAGGATAACCATAAAACGAAAGAAGATTCATGGAATACTATATTTATATTTTGTAAACGATTCTGTACATTTACCAACCTAGATAAACTTTGAATACAAGTTAATGAGAATATGAAAATTAAGATATTTTCATATTGACTATATGAATCACCAAAAATGATGGTTATTAGATTTCCCCCAACGTGATACAAAATTAAAATACAAAATAAACAAAAAATAAAATAAAATAATAAAAACTTTTTTGATATAAATTTCTCTTTGTACTCATTAATCAATTTTGAAGCGTAATGAGATTCTATGTATTGTAGAATAAATGGTAAAAAATTAGTAAGTGATCTAAATGCTTGTAACACTCCAAAAACAATAAAATCAATTTTAGTGAACAAAACAGTAATAGCAATTGAATTTACTAAATTAGATGTACCTAAATGTAATAATGGCATATCTAATTCGTAATCTTTTTTTGTTTTTCCATTATTAAGTTTAAAAAAATATTGTTTAGAATAATAAAACTGTAAAATTAAACCCGCGATTGACCCTAATAACAAAGCAAGAATTATTATTATATAATCTTTGACATAGGTTTCTGTTAAAATAAAAGATAAGATACCAAAAGCAATAAGCCACTTACTAATATTACAATAAAGCGATGCTTTAACTGCTCTATTCCTTACTAAAAAAAAACGAAGTGCGTCAAAAAAAACTATACTCATTCCTAACAAATAAATAATAAAAACCTCTATCCAATCTATCTTATTGTCCATTAAAAATCTATATAAAATCAATAAAAATGGGGTAATTACTGATAAAAGTCCAATTTTTTTTAATGAACTTAATAGTATGTTTTTATTTCCTATATCAATCTTTTTAGACGTTATTGGTAATGAAATCCAAGGGATCGATATTGAAATTATAATTTGAGAACCTACCCAAAGAATTGAGAAATTAGCAAACTCTAGGGGTCCAACAACCCTTGCAGCAATTATAAAAAAAAGAAAATTACCACCATTTAACGAAAGTTGCTCTAGCATCCCCCATGTAAATAATTTATGGAGTTTAGTTTTTATCATTTTTTAAATTTACTCATCAGAATTACTAATATAAAATCCACCATCTTTCAAATACTGTTGTTTTTGCATCAGTTTAACATCTGATTGCATCATGTCTTTTACCAAATAAGCCAAATCATGTTCAGGTACCCAGCCTAGTTTTTCTTTTGCCTTGGTAGGATCTCCAATTAATAAATCTACTTCAGTTGGTCTAAAATAAGCAGGGTCTATAGACAGCACTTCTTTTTCTATTTCAAGTTGAAATTCCGGATTGTTACATTTTGAAACGGTAGCTTTTTCATTTACTCCCACTCCTGTAAATTCAAGTTCTATGCCAACTTCTAAAAAAGCAAATCTTACAAAGTCTCTAACTGTTGTAGTTTTTCCTGTAGCAATTACCCAATCTTCAGGTTGTTCTGCTTGCAATATCATCCACATCATACGCACATAATCTTTAGCGTGCCCCCAATCTCGTTTGGCGTCTAAATTCCCTAAATAGATTTTTCCCTGTAATCCTAGAGCAATTCTAGCAGTCGCTCGTGTAATTTTACGCGTTACAAAAGTCTCCCCTCTTCTTGGAGATTCATGGTTAAACAAGATTCCATTACAAGCGAACATATTATAAGCCTCTCTATAGTTTTTGGTGATCCAAAAACCATATATTTTTGCAACTCCGTAGGGTGATCTTGGATAAAAAGGCGAATTCTCATCATAAAATCCTTTGTCATTTTTATTCTCTGGCATTCCTCCGTACAATTCTGAGGTAGAGGCTTGGTAAATTCTAGTTTTTTTCTCTAAGCCTAGTAAACGAACCGCCTCTAAAATACGTAGAGTACCTAAACCATCTACATTCCCCACATATTCTGGCGTATCAAAAGACACCTTAACGTGAGACATGGCCCCTAAGTTGTAAATTTCATCGGGTTGGCATTCTTCTATAATCCTGGTTAAATTCATTGCATCTGTTAAATCTCCATAATGCAATTTTAGTCGTTGATTCGGGTGGTGAGGGTCTTGGTATAAATGATCAATACGGTCTGTGTTTAATGAAGAAGACCGTCTTTTAATACCGTGTACTTCATACCCTTTTTCTAACAATAGTTCTGCTAAATAAGAACCATCTTGACCTGTAATACCAGTAATTAATGCTACTTTCATCATTTATAATTTAATTTCTTTTCTAGTCTTAATATTTTCTAAAAACCATTGGTAGGTTTTTTTAATGCCACCCTCTAACTCTGTTGAATATTGCCATCCAAGTTCTTTCATTTTAGAAACGTTCATTAGTTTTCTTGGAGTGCCATCTGGTTTATTCGCATCCCAAAGAATCTTTCCTTGATGCCCTGTTACTATCTGTATCGTCTCAGCTAATTCTTTAATAGTAATATCTTTTCCTGTGCCAACATTATATAGGTATTCTGGTAAATTATTTTCTAACGCATACACCACAGCTTCTGCCATGTCATCTACAAACAAAAACTCTCGCATTGGAGTTCCGCTTCCCCAGAGCGTTACATCTGAATGGCTATTTATTTTAGCCTCATGAAATTTTCGCAACATCGCTGGCAATACATGCGAGGATTGCAAGTCAAAATTATCAAAAGAACCGTACAAGTTGGTAGGCATTAAACTTACATAGTCTTTATTAAATTGTTTACGTATCGATTCGCATGCTTTTACTCCAGTGATTTTGGCAATCGCATACCACTCATTCGTAGGTTCTAAAGAACCTGTTAGTAAATATTCTTCTTTTAAAGGTTGTGAAGCAAACTTAGGATAGATACAAGAGCTTCCTAAAAAAATAAATTTTTCTATTCCAGCTTTAAAAGCGCCATCAATCAAATTGTTTTGAATCTGCATGTTTTCCATTAAAAACTGATACGGAAAATCATTATTAGCAAGGATCCCTCCAACTTTTGCTGCAGCATCAATGACCACTTCAGGTTGTTCTTTTTTATAAAAATCGTTAACTGCCTGTTGATTTCTAAGATCAAGTTCAGCACTTGTTTTTCCAATCAAATTAGAATACCCTTTGGATTCTAAGGCTCTCCAAACAGCGGAGCCTACCATACCTCTCTGGCCAGCAATGTAAATTTTTGATGACTTATTCATTTCTTATTTATCTTCAGCTATTTTCACTTGTTTTCTAAGTCCACTCGAAGAGAATCGATGGTCTCTCGAGTTGTAATAGATCTCTATTCCCTTTTCTTCGCAATACGTTCTCCCTGTGTAATTCTTTTCTTTATACTCATAGCCAATAATCCGAACATCTAGTTTAAAAGAACGTAAGATATCTTCTAAATCTTGTTCAGATACATACGGTACAATCTCATCTACATGCTTAGAACCTTTCAATTGAATATAACGTTCTATTATAGACTGTGAAGGTCCGTTTTTCTCAGGACGATCAATCGAAGGGTCTAACTGAAGACCTACGATTAAATAATCGCACTGACGTTTTGCTTCTTCTAACATCTTTACATGCCCTGCATGAAACAGATCAAAGGTTGAAAAGGTGATTCCTACTTTCATAACTTATTTTTTTTCTCGACTACCACCGGTAGTCAGTTTTGTTTGTATTTTTCTTTTTAAAAACGTGTTTAAAAGCTTTTTAGTACTCTTTAAAACTCAAAAACATTCGTTTTTTTCACGGCTTCGCCGTCACTACCCACAGTAGTGATTTTACTATATAAAAAAATTCCAATTGCTTACTGCAATTGAAATGATACAATGGCGCCTAATTTTTGCAATTGGGCCAAACACTTTTTTCCTTTGATAGACAGCAATATAGCTTCTTGTTCTAACAAGGGTACTTTTACTAAATCTCCTACAGCCAACCTTTTTGATTCCTTTTGAACCACAGTCTCTAAATAACTTTTCATTGCCAGTACCTCTTCATTTGAAACACTAGCACGTTTGCCATGTTCAAACAAAAAACGCACTGCTCCAGGAACGTCAAATACTAACTCTACTTCTTTTTCTAACAATTGCACCAACACCATAGAAGGCAACAAAGGCACCAATATCTTTTTCTTACGGTCAGACCATTGTCTAACTTCAATCTTAGTAGGTGTATACACCTCTACTCCGATTCTAGTGAGACGCTCTGTAACCTTTAACTCGTTTCTTGGCTTTGTACATAAAACAAACCATTTTTTTGAATTCCCCTCCATCATAACTTTAAATATACTAAAAATTCAACAGTTATAATATTTACCATGTAAAGAAAAACATTCTTAACATAGAAGCTTTCAATTTTACTTTTAATCGCAATGCTGCCTTGTTCTTATTCATTAGAAATAGCAATAAAATACCGACGGCAAAGATACCAATTAATAACAATGCAGATTGTAAGGTATTGTAGTTTATAATCACGAAAAACATAAAAAGACCGATACAAAAATTTACAAGCCCAATAAGGGAAGATGCCTTTCTGTGAGACAATCCGTAATCGACAATAATATGATGTATGTGGTTTCTATCTGGACTAAACATTGAAACCCCTCTTAAAAGACGGATAATCATTACCCTACAAGTATCTAATATTGGAACAAACAAAACAGCTAGTAAAAGTAACGGTAATTGATTTGGACTGAAATGCAAAGATGCATAAACCGCATCTGCTGTCATTAATTTTAAAGTGAGCAACCCAAGCACTAAACCAATCGTTAAACTGCCTGTATCTCCCATGAAAATTTTTCTTTTTACCGAAAAATTGAAACGAAGAAAAGCCAATAGCGTAGCAATGGTTGTAATACTGATACTTAAATAATAAAAATACCCTAATTTATAAAACATATAACTATAGAAAGAAGCTACAATAATTCCAGTAATGGAGGTTAAACCATCAATACCGTCTAACAAATTGAATGCATTTATAAGCCCTAATAGGAAAAACATACTCCCCGCAACAGAAACAACTAAAGGAATTTCATAAATTCCTAAAAAACCGTGCATGGAAATTATCCTAAAATCTGGCTGCGACATTAGCAAGGCTACTCCTAAAAACTGGCCAAAAAACTTAACTTTAGCTCGAAGGTTTGCAATATCATCGAACAAACCTGTAAAAAACAAAACGGATATTCCAACTAATAAGGTAAGTGAGACTTGATTCTCAAAAAAGAATTGTAGAAAAAATAAAGCAATGATGTAGCTAATGTAAAAAGCGACACCTCCAAAGGAAGGAGTGGTATTGGAATGGGAACTTCGAACGCCTGGCGTATCTGTTAAATTAAACCTTAAAGAAATGTTTCTAATTTTTGGAATAATAGTATACGTTACCAAAAGAATTGATACAAATAATAAGGTTAAATAATAAATATTTTCCATACTCTCTTTTCTTTTTTATTTATGAAAGCTCTAGCAATAAAGAATTCATAGCAAACTTAAATAAAAACACTTAATTTATATAACATCAACGTAATGATGTTATTAGAATCAAACTCTTTTCAAACGCCTACTTTGCAAAAGTAATCATTATATTTATTAAATCTAAATAAAAATCAAGCAATATAGATTCTTTTACTTAATGCAAATCTAATTATTAAATTTTGATAAATTTGCCCAAAATTAGCCCATATATACAGTATATTAACTGCTGCAAAGGTGCTATTTAGTATAAGAATTGACAAATAAAACGTGCTAAAATAGTTTAATTGTAATAGTTGCTTTAAAAACGTAATAGATGATTTGAAAACACATTATTTAGACTATTTTATTATAACAAGGTTTAAGCCAATTTTATAATAAAGATATTTTTTATTCGAAATACCTAGTTTTACTTGTTTTTATTACTTTAAAAACATAATAAATAAATCTACTTTTTGTAAACTATATGCTATCATAAAAATACTAATTGAAATAAATAAAATCATCAATCTTCGTCCTTGCTTTTTTAACGATAGACCAAATGTAATATATCTGCAGACGAACAGTTAAATTAACTCTAAACACTTGTTCCTTTTATTATTTAGAACAATAAATATTTAAATTGTAACTCTACGAACAAAAAAATATTTATTGCAGTTTATATTTCACCAATATGCTGTCACAAAAATACTTTTAAGTAAAACATCTGAGATACGGATATCTGCAATTTAAATTGCAGATATCCGCATCCAAAAAACTGATTTTCTCCTTCATAAGGAATTTTTGTCCTACCGCAAATCTATAAAGATTTTAAAAAAACCACAATCACAAGATTTCTTTTGCTATAATTAGGAAAAGTATGTTTAGAAAAAACAAAGTGTTTTTTCCTTATAATTCATTTTCAAAAGGGTGATGTTTTAATTTCATGAGGAAAAAAACGTCAAATAATTCTTAAAAAAAGGAAAATAATTGGGGTTTAGAAAAAAAATTAAGATTTTTTGATTCGGGAAATCACAATTTAAATTACGGTTTCCCGAATCAAAAAAACTTAATGTATTTCTGGCAAACAATATGCAACCATAAAGATACCGTTAAGCATAATATATACACTGCAGAAAACTGCAATCTTAATCTATTATTTGTAATAATAGCATATTGCGGTATATTTGCAGTAGGACTTGATGTTAATTATGATATCTGTAATACTCCCTAGTTATAGATAACCGCGCAAAAAAAAAATCAAAAGTTATTTTACCTTTTCTTATTGTTTTTCTTTTTATTATTATTTCCATATTTACCAGCAGAATACAAGATAATGATGGGATTATTTAAAACGAAAGGGAGGTTATATAATTTTGTTAGAAAAGCCTCTACTTCTTATTAAATCTTAAGAATAAATTACAGCGTAACAAAATTGAAGTGTTTAGATTTAAAATCTTTAAAAAACAGTACCATTTAACCTTATTGTATTTGTCAATATCAATAGAACAGCTCATTTTATCTTCCTATTTGAAAATACTCAAATCCTTTTTCTTCTAAATTAAATGCATTGTATTGATTTCTGCCGTCAAAAATAACTGGAGTTTTCAATTGTGTTTTAATTTCTTCAAAATCAGGTGAACGAAACTCTTTCCATTCAGTGAGTAACACCAATGCATCTGAGTCTTTTAAAACATCATACTTCGATGCTACGTAGGTAATATTTTGAACTCCTTTCAGGTAATGCTCTTTTGCTTCATTAATAGCCTTTGGGTCGTATGCTTTTACTTTAGCACCTTTACTTACTAATTCCTTAATTACATAAATGGATGGTGCTTCACGCATGTCATCGGTTCCTGGCTTAAAAGCCAAGCCCCAAATACCAAAAGTAAATCCGCTTAGATCTTCCCCAAAACGATTTACTATTTTTTGAGCGATCACTAATTTCTGTGCATCGTTTACTGCTTCAACTGCGGTTATTAATTGTGCAGTATATCCGTTTTCTTTAGCTATTTTAGTAAGTGCCTTTAAATCTTTAGGGAAACAAGAACCTCCGTAACCAACACCTGGATATATAAAGCCATACCCTATCCGTTGATCTGAACCGATTCCGATTCGAACCTGGTTGACATCTGCCCCTACCTTTTCACAGATATTGGCAATTTCATTCATAAATGATATTTTGGTGGCTAGCATTGCGTTAGCTGCATACTTTGTCATTTCAGCAGAACGAATGTCCATAGTAATAAAACGGTTATGAGATCTAAAAAAAGGAGAATATAGTTCTTTCATTTTTTTAAAGGCAATCTCAGAATCTGCTCCAATAACAACCCTGTCTGGCTTCATAAAATCTACGATAGCCGCTCCCTCTTTTAAAAATTCAGGATTCGAAACTACATCAAACTGTATATCAGAATTCCGTATATCTAGTTCTTTTTGAATGGTTGCCTTTACTTTATCTGCAGTGCCAACAGGCACCGTAGATTTATCGACCACAATCAATCTTTTTTGCATGGCCTGCCCAATAGATTTGGCTACTGCTAGTACATATTGTAAGTCTGCAGAACCGTCATCTCCCATAGGAGTTCCGACGGCTATAAAAGCGATTTCAGCATTTTGTAAAGCTTCGTTTAACGCTGTTGTGAAAAATAGGTTTTTATTCTTTACATTTTTTAATACCATGGTCTCTAAACCAGGTTCAAAAATAGGAATGACACCTTGGTTTAGTTTTTCAATCTTGACGGGATCTATATCTACGCAAGTAACCCTGTTTCCCATCTCTGCAAAACAGGTTCCTGAGACGAGCCCAACATATCCGGATCCTATAACTGTAATATTCATATCTTATTTATTTTCTTCTACTTCTTTTATTTGCTTTCTAAATCCACTGGAAGAGAACCGATGACCTCTAGAGTCATAATAGATCTCAATCTACTTTTCTTAACAATACTTAAGAAATTTGTGCCATGCGCGATAATTAATACTAACGCTGGTAATCATACATTACTAATCCTAGAGTTACTGCTTCTAAGTTCATTACTTTATACTTTTTATAAAGTCTACAATTCTTACTGATGCCAAACCATCTCCATACGGATTATGAAGCTTTGACATTTTATCAAAATTATCTTTATTATTTAGTACGTCTAATGCTTTTGAAACAATTAAATTTTCATTTGTACCAACTAATAAAACCGTCCCTGCCTCTGCAGCTTCTGGCCTTTCTGTAGTATCTCTCAAAACTAAAACAGGTTTTCCTAAACTTGGTGCTTCTTCTTGAACACCACCGCTGTCTGTAATAATGATTTTAGATCGCTTCATTAACCAAATAAAATCTTGGTATGGTAAAGGATCAATTAAAATTACATTGCTAAGCCCTGATAAGATTCTCTTAACAGGTTCCTGTACTTTTGGATTCAAGTGAACAGGGTAAATAACCAAACGGTTTGCATTGTCTAATGCAATTGTCTTTAAAGCATTGCAGATTCTTTCAAATCCATCACCATGATTCTCTCTTCGATGTCCTGTAACTAAAACAACTTCTCGAACTCCTATTTGTTTGGAGAGAGCTTGAATAAACGGACTTGGATTATCATTCACTTTTTCTACAGAATTTAAAAGTGCATCAATTACAGTATTTCCAGTAACCAATATTGTATCCTCAGAAATATTTTCTTTTAACAAGTTGTTTTTTGAAGTTTCTGTAGGAGCAAAATGATAATCACAAATTCTACCTGTTATTTGACGATTCATTTCCTCTGGATAAGGTGATAACTTATTATTTGTTCTAAGTCCTGCTTCTACATGACATACTTTCGCCCCAGAATAAAAACTTGCGATGGACCCTGCCATAGTTGTAGTGGTATCTCCATGCACAAACACATAGTCAGGCGAAAATTCTTCTAGAATTGGTTTTAAGGACTCAATAATTGTAGCTGTTAAGTTATATAAATTTTGACCTGGCTTCATTAAATCGAGATCATAATCGGGTGTGATTTCAAAAAAATCTAAGACTTGATCTAACATTTCTCGATGTTGTGCTGTAACACATACTTTTGTTTCAAAAGCATCTGAATGTTTTTGAAACTCTTTGACTAATGGAGCCATTTTAATTGCCTCTGGCCTAGTTCCAAATATTAATAAAATTTTTTTCATTTATAATTTTATTTAATCAATATTGGTATTCGTATGGTAGCCTCCTTTTTCTAAATATTTTTGTTTCTGCATCAGTTTTACATCTGATTGCATCATATCATTTATTAATGAACTAAGGTCATGTTCAGCAACCCAACCTAATTTTTCTTTTGCTTTTGTAGGGTCTCCAATTAATAAATCTACTTCCGTAGGCCTAAAGTATGAAGGATCTATAGAAAGTACTTCTTTTCCTAACTCTAATTGGAATTGTTTGTTGTTACAAGAAACTACAAAAGCTTTCTCATTGACTCCAGAACCTTTAAATGCTAACTCAATACCTACCTCTTTAAAAGACAGTCTAACAAACTCTCTAACAGTAGCAGTTTTTCCTGTTGCTATGACCCAATCTTCGGGCTCTTCTGCCTGTAAAATCATCCACATCATTCGAACATAATCTTTGGCATGACCCCAATCTCGTTTGGCATCTAGGTTTCCTAAATAAATTTTCTCTTGTAAACCTAAAGCAATTCTAGCAGTCGCTCGTGTAATTTTACGAGTAACAAAAGTTTCTCCTCTTCTTGGAGACTCATGATTGAATAAAATACCATTGCACGCAAACATATTATATGCTTCTCTGTAGTTTTTAGTAATCCAAAAACCATAAATTTTTGCAACACCATAAGGAGACCTTGGGTGAAAAGGAGAGTTTTCATCATAAAACCCTTTATCATTTTTATTCTCTGGCATCCCACCATACAACTCAGAAGTGGAAGCTTGGTAGATTCTAGTTTTTTTCTCTAACCCTAATAAACGAACCGCTTCTAAAATTCGTAAAGTACCTAAACCATCTACATTACCTACGTATTCAGGAGTATCAAAAGACACCTTGACATGAGACATGGCCCCTAAGTTGTATATTTCATCGGGCTGGCACTCCTCAATAATTCTCGTCAAATTCATAGCATCTGTTAAGTCGCCGTAATGTAATTTTAATCGTTGATTAGGGTGGTGAGGATCTTGATATAAATGATCGATACGATCCGTATTTAATGAAGAAGCTCTTCTTTTAACACCATGAACTTCATACCCTTTTTCTAATAATAGTTCCGCTAAGTAAGAACCATCTTGTCCAGTAATTCCAGTTATTAATGCAACTTTCATAATTATAATTTTATTTCTTTAATCTTATCTATATTATCTAAAAACCATTGGTAGGTTTTTTCAATACCTTCTTCTAACTCTGTTGAAGACTCCCATCCAATGTCTTTCATTTTGGAAATATCCATGAGTTTTCTTGGAGTGCCGTCTGGTTTACTATCATCCCAAAGAATATTGCCCCGATGTCCTGTAATCTTTTGGATGGTATCTGCCAATTCTTTAATAGTAATATCTTTTCCAGTACCTATATTGTACAAATGTTCTGGTAAATTATTTTCTAAAGCATATACTACAGCGGCTGCCAAATCTTCTACAAACAAAAACTCTCTCATAGGAGTTCCACTTCCCCATAAAGTTACATCTGAATGCTTGTTTATTTTAGCCTCATGAAATTTCCGCAGCATTGCAGGCAACACATGTGAGGATTGCAAGTCAAAATTATCAAAAGATCCATACAAGTTTGTAGGCATTAAACTTACATACTCTTTGTTGTATTGTTTGCGTATCGCTTGGCATGCTTTTACTCCAGTAATTTTTGCTATAGCGTACCACTCATTTGTAGGTTCTAAAGAATCTGTTAGCAGGTACTCTTCTTTTAAAGGTTGTGGCGCAAACTTAGGATAGATACAAGAACTTCCCAAAAAAATAAATTTTTCAACACCTGATTTATGAGCACTATCAATGAGATTATTCTGAATCTGCATGTTCTCCATTAAAAACTGATACGGAAAATCATTATTCGCTAAAATACCTCCAACTTTTGCAGCTGCATCTATTACTACTTCAGGTTGTTCTTTTTTATAAAAATCAGTAACTGCCTGTTGATTTCTTAAATCAAGTTCACTACTAGTTC
>JBLHGY010000007.1:0-28857 GCA_047616665.1 Polaribacter sp. | reverse complement strand
TCTTTTTCGGAAGATGCCTCTAGAAAAAGAGCAAGAAACTCTGCTCAAAAGTATTCTATTCTACTTAAAATAGCACTACATCTATTGAAGAATGAATCTTAAAAAAGGAGTGCTTACATTTTTTTATAAGTTTATTTTTTTACAAAAAAATAAAAATCGGGTGTTTATTAGCAGGTATGTATCCTTAATTTCAAAAAAAGTATTGTAAAAAATAATTACTTAAGATTTTTATTTATTTAAGAGTTTTAGAAGTAAATATTTTACACTTTCAAGAAAGTAGTTTATAGTGCTAAAAAACAGGTGTTTACTTTTTAAAAAAAAATAAAGCAAAAAAAACCTTATAATAATCAAGAAAAGTTTGTTAAGTTCGCTACATCGATTTAGTAAGAAAATTCTTATTAAACGTTGTAACAAATTTATTAAACTCAAAAAAACATGAAAGACTCAGAAATTGAGATGCAACCCCTTATTAATAGAACATCTACGGATGGATTAGAAGAAAGAAGTTTAGATGGTGCAAGCGTATCTTCTACGGATCAATTAGTACCAAATGACAACGAACAAAGCACTCAAGAGCAAAGCTCACTTTTAAGGCAACCAATGGAGCCTTTTGAGATTGACGGAAATAACGAAAGTGTTAATAACTTTATGAAAGGTTTAAGTCATATTATTAAATCTGGGGCAAGTATTCTAGAAGCTGTAACGAATAATGAAGTTACATCTGTTTTAAGTACTACTTTACTAGGTTTAAACGATCGCGTAAAAGAAATTGACCAAGCTATTAAAGATCTTGATGTTGAATTAACAAAAGGTTTTAAATTAGGACATGAACTCGGTAATAATGTTTCCGAAATTTTAAATACAGCTTTGGATAATGATCATATAGTGAATCTGAAAGATTTTTATAAAGAGAGGTTAAATATATCATTAGAAGATCTTGTTGAAACTGTTGCTTATGATTTAATAATGGATGATCAATCCCCTAATCCACCTACAATTGATGAGGCTGTTACAAAAGGGTTTGAAAAAGCTAATGAGGTAAAAACAAATTGGGAAACGAAACATAGAACCAATAACTCATTAAAAAATAAAGATAATCAAAGAGATGTCCTTGAAAAACCGAATTCTAGTAGTAGAAATAGCCAACCAATTGAACCGATACCCTTTAAAAACGTTAAAGAGCTACAAGCGTACGCAGAAAAAACGTTAATTAGCAAAATAGTTAATGATTATATTAGCAGTCAAAGTCAAACTGAATCTATACATATTCCAAAAATAGATTTGAATAGGTTGCAAAGTTCTGTTAATGAAACGATTAGCAATCTTATGGTAGAAGAAAAACAGGGTGAAAAAAGTGCAGCGAATGCATATAATATTGCACATGAAATAAATAAACCTACAAGAGATCATTTTATTGAAAAGGTAAAAGAAAATAGTACATTATTTCCTGATTATGGTTCTTTACAACCTGAGCAAAAATTAGAGCTCATGAAAAATTTTTACAGTAGAGATGTAGAATTAACAATAAATTCTGCAGCTGATCAAATAGAAGATCCTACTTTAGACCAATATACTTATAAGGTTTCAGGGCTTATTAATACTCCAGTTGATCCATTAGCAAACCCAGGAGAAGGATTAAATCCAAGCCCAATAGTTGCCAATAATAATTTAGATAATGACGAACGACAAAGTTTAATGGCAGGCGCTGACGAGCTTGCGGCATTTGGAGTTCCAAATAATGCAGCTCCAAATAATGCAGCTCCAAATAATGCAGCTAAAAAAGATTCAGTAATATCCCAATTAATGAATAAACCACCAACTAAAGAAAACACAACTAGAACAAAGACAATTTAAACCAAGGTAATCATTAATAAAAGCAGTTTTATAAAAAAACATGAAAGATGAAAAACTTAATATTGACATGTTATTAATAGTATCTTATATACTATGTTTTTTTGTGCTTTTTATTGAGTATTATTTTGAATACTTTGAAAACTTCTATGATTGGGGTTTGTACAATATAACATTTACCCAAAAGTTAAAAGGGTTTTTAAGCACGCTAGGCTCATGGTCTAATAACTACACACTTATAAGACTTGTCTTGGTTGTGGCTTTTTTGGTTACGACTTTAGGATTTCATGTAAAATTATCACCAAATGAAGATAATAAGAAACCTCTAATAGTTGCTGTAATGTTTTTATCGATTTTAACTTTTGTTGTATTGCCACAATTAAAAACCCCATTATTGTTTAATGCTAGTATTTCTATTTTGGCAATAATTGTTTTTGTATCATGTTTTATTCTATTGAGAAAGCATTTTTCTTATTTTGGACATGAAGATGAATTTAATTCAAAAAATCAAGAATTTTCACAAGAAAAGAACATATTAAAAAATGAATATTCTGTTAATTTTAAAACAGATAAAGGTTACATAAACGTAGTTAATCCTTTTAGAGGTACAATGGTTTTGGGAACACCTGGAAGTGGTAAATCCTATTCTGTTATAGAGGAATACATAAGACAACATTTAATGAAAGATTTTGGTATGTTGGTGTATGATTTTAAATACCCCTCATTGGCTAAAGAGACCTATGGGTTTTATAATTATTACAAGAAAAAAAACAAATTAAAAACACAATTTAATGTAATATCTTTAGATAATATTTATGAATCTAGCTTTGTTAATCCTTTAAGTACTAAATTTATAAGAAGAGCATCAGATGCATTAGAAGCTTCACAAACTGTTTTATTTAACCTTAATAAAGAGTGGATTGAAAAGAAAGATTTTTTTGCACAGTCGGCTATATCATTTTTTGCAGCATGTATTTATTTCCTTAAAATATTTGAAAACGGTAAGTATTGTACTTTGCCTCATGCAATTTCGTTAGCATCGGCTACAGACGAGAAGGTTTTTAAAGTATTTTTAGAATATCCTGAATTAAAGTTTTTTATGACTCCTTTTGCAGACGCACTTGAAAAAGGTGCCTTTGAGCAACTATCCGGTCAAACAGCATCAGCTAGGGTACCACTTTCTCAGTTAGGTACTAAAGAATTGTTTTGGGTGATGGGAAATAATGTTTATCCTGAACTTAATGTTCCTTTAGGCATAAACGATCCTGATGATCCACGAATATTAATTTTAGCAAACTCACCGCTAACACAAACTACAAATTCTCCAGCATTAGGTTTGGTAGTTACTCAACTTTTAAAAGAAATAAACCAGCAAAATAGAATACCATCTTCTGTTATTCTGGATGAGTTGCCAACCATGTATTTTATGGGACTTGATAATTTAATTGCTACTGCAAGATCAAATAAAATATCTACAACTATAGGGATGCAAGATTTAGAACAACTTAAAAGAGATTATGGTGAAAAGTCTGCCAATACAATATTTAATATAGTAGGCAACGTTTTTAGTGGTGCTGTAAGAAGTGATACAGCTAGCAAAATACAGGATATGATAGGTAAAAAGAAGCAGAAACTAAAAAATGTAACCGTAGATAGTGGGACCTCTTCATACACTATAAACGAAAGTTTAGAATTTGCAATACCGGCTGGAACAATTGCAAATTTATCTCAAGGTGAATTTGTTGGCGTAGTATCAGACAATTTTGGTCAAGAAATAAAAACAAAAATGTTTAGAGGAAAAATAAAAATTGACAAAAGAACAGATCAAATAAAGAGTGATATGCCAAAAGTCCACTCAAAGGAGGAAGTTACAGACAAATTGATTCAAGCTAATTATAATAGAATTATTACAGAGATTGATAATTTACTAAATAATGAACTTCTTAAAATAGAAGAAAGAAAAACTAGTGGTTCTGAGGAAAATAAATTATAATAAATGATTTGTAAAAAACGTATTAAAAACATCAGTGAAGTGAACTTAAACTTAAATTCAACTAATAAATGCAACTTTTAGATTTTAACTTGAATTTGGGAAATTATAAAACATGAATTTTAAAATAGATGTATTAGCTGTATTGGTATTTATACAATTTTCTTTTTGTCAGGCTATCACAAACACAACATTTTCTCAAAACTCTAGTAAGTTTATTGAAAAAATACCGTTCAGAATACCCCTGTATAAGAAAGACATCATAAAAATATCTTCTTTCTTTGGATACAGAATTCATCCATTATTAAAGAAAAAAAAAATGCATAAAGGGATAGATTTTGTTGCTATGAAAGGTACACCTGTCATGGCTTCAGCCCATGGAAAAGTAGAAAAGGCATCAGTGAATTCAGCTTATGGGCAGTACATTATAATAAACCATAACAATGTTTTTAAAACTTTATATGCGCATTTAAGCCAAATTAACGTTAAGGAAAACCAAGTTGTTAAGGCGTATCAATTAATTGGTGAAGTAGGTTCTACAGGGCTTAGTACAGGTTATCATTTGCATTATGAAACTTATTATAGAGACGAAGTTATAAATCCTAAAATTCTTTGGAAACTTAAATTGATTGCAGATAGACAAAAAAAATAAAATAATTATTATAGTAGTTGGAGTGTTTTGTTTCATTCTTCTAAGTTTACTAATTTACTTCTTATTTCTTTCACCTTCTAATGAAAGCCTAAAGAGAAATGAAAATTTTGTTGAAATGACTATACCTAAAGTCATTGACGGAAAAAAACTATCAAATAACAAAAAAGCATCCGGCACCTTGTACACACATCTTCGCAGACAAGGCAGGACATATCGTAAACGCAAATCAAGTAAGCATAGTAGAGTATATTAAAAATAGAATTAGCATTAAACAAAGGCCATTAGAGATAAAAAAGTGTGAACGTTTTGGCGATTTAGAAGTTGATTTAATCATTGGTAAAAATCATGAACAAGCAATAGTTACTATAAACGACAGGGCTAGCGGAATGTTAAAAATGAAGAAAATACCATCCAAAGAAGCTAAAGTGGTACAGAAGACAATAACAGAACTGTTAGAAGATTGAATACCATACATTCTTACCATGACTTCCGATAACGGAAAAGAATTTGCAGAACACCAAACCTTAGCAAAAAAATCTTATATCGACTATTATTTTGCCCATCCATATCATTCTTGGAAAAGGGGTTCAAATGAAAATTTAAATGAATTAATAAGGCAGTATATTCCTAAAAGAACTGCCTTTAAAACAATTTCTGATCACTACGTAAAAGACATTGAAACAAAACTGAATAAAAGACCTAGAAAACGATTTAATTATGAAAGCCCCATCTTTGAAATGGAAAAATTATTGTTTAACCAAAAATTGAATTTGTGACTTGAATTCGGGATACTTTATTAATGAAAAAAATAATTTAGAGGGTGGAATTCAATTAGGTTATGCTATAAATCGAAAACAATAATACGAATTATGACAAATTTGATTTTGGCTTTAATTTGGGTTTAGGTTATAAAATACTTGAAAAGGTAAGAATTAATACGAGATATTTTCTTGGAATTATTGAAAGAGATAATTTAATAAAGCATTCAGTTTTTAGTTTAGGAATTGAAAATAAAATATAAACTGCTTGTAACACCGCATAAACAAAATCGCTAATTTTAACTCGCTTTCGAAAGGCCTCACTGACTTTTTTTGAAAATTTTCTATTCCTAAATTAATTGCTTAAGGCATTTAATAGTCTTATTCAACCACGTTAGTAAACTGAATCCTTCCGTTGCTGTCGTACATATAAAAACACATAAATGATGCGATAAAAATCAGTTTAAACTGCGGGAAACCGCGACTTAGTTTGAAGGAAAATTTCGACCTTGTACAATAATAAGAAAAGAGTAAAAGCCAGATTAAAAATTAATGTGCTAAGTACCTTGTGAAATTAATTGGTGAATTAGATTCTGTAGGGCTTAGTATAGGTTATAATTTGCATTACGAAACTTATTTTAGAGACGAAATTATAAACCCTAAAATTCTTTGGAAACTTAAATTGATTGCAGATGGACAAAAAAAATAAAATAATGATTGTAGTAGCTGGAGTGTTTTGTTTGATTCTTCTAAGTTTATTAATTTACTTCGTATTTCTTTCACCTTCTGATGAAAACCTAAAGAGAAATGAAAATTTTGTTGAAATAACTATACCTGACGTCATTGAAGGAGAACTATCAAATAACAAAAAAGATAGTTATGACAAAGATGAAAATTATCCGGCTAATGAAAACACAAGCTTATTAGATAGTCTTATAAACCTTGCACATAATAAGGAAGAAAAAAATAAATTAATTCCTATCCCTATGGATTATTCTAGTAATGCGCAACAAAGTAAAGAAGAGTTAGACATGTTTTTAGAATTACAAAAGCAAATAGACCAATCAACAGCTTTAAATAATGACGTAGCTAAGTACAATGACCTATATAATAATGCAGAGAACTATAACTCAAGAGCTAAAACTTATGTTGATAGGCCTGTTATGCCAACTAAAGAAGAGGCTGAGGAAATTGTTTTAAATAATTCATTTAAAATTGATAATGCAAGTTCGTCAGGTTTTTATACTACAGTAAATGAGAATAATGATGAGAGAAAGTTTGAACTAATACCTGCAGAAATAGTAGACAGAAAATTAGTGTACAACGGCACAACAATTGCAATAAGAACCAAAAAAAGCATAAGAATACCAGACACAAAAATAACAATACCCAAAGATGCTATTTTATATGCAGTTGTACAATTTCAAAGCAGCTATAGAGTTAATCTAGATATTGCAAACTATAAAAGTGGTAAAACATTATACCCTATAGATATAAATGTTGTTGATTATGATGGTAGACCGGGTATAAGTTTAGGTGATAAATCGTGGCTTAGAATTCCTTCAAAAGTTACAAAAGACGTTTTTGACTACGCCTACAAGAGAGGGACTCAAGCGAATCAATCAGCTCTAAATGGTGGAGGTCAAAACTCACAGGTTTCTCTTAAGGAAGCTCAAAGCATTGGAGTGTTGTCTTCTCTCAGAGAAATATCAAATGAATTATTGGTAAAAAGAAAAGTATTAATACCCAGCCAATACGATGTATGGCTTTATATAAACTAAAAATATGACAAAAAGTAGCTCAAGTATAGAAAATATTTTTCCAATAATTTTGGTAGAAGACGATATTATATTTTCAAAAAATGGAGACGCTGGATTGTGTTTTAAATTTACTTTACCCCCTATTTATTCGCTAAGTAAAACGGATGTTTTAAGTATTAATTTAGCTTTCGATAAATTTCTTAGAACACTTCCTGAAAAAACAATCATACAAAAGCAAGATTTTTTTTATATAAATGAACTAAAAGAAAGTATTTCTAAACCAAGTAATATTTTGACAAAGAGTGACAATTTGTTTTTTTACGAACAAGAAACAATGTCACATGAGTGCTATGTCACAATAACTAAAACTGATATCTCTAATAAGGCTATTAACATTTCTAATAAATCGGAGCAAAAAAAATATTTTGAAGATCTGGATGTATTTATAAATAAGTGCATACAATGTGTTTCTTTCTTAGATAAAACTGGCTTTTTTACGCTTGCAAGAGTGAATACTGAAGAGATTCTAGATTTATTTTCAAAATATTTTAACCTTGAGAGAACAGCTTTAGATGTTATTAGAGACATTTCATTTGACAAGGGCTTAAAAATAGGCAGTAAATTGGTTGAAGCCTATACGATTCATTCCAACGACCAACTTCCAATTTCTATTGCTCCAACTAAAAAACATATAGAGTTTTCTACACAAGAGACCTCTTTTGAAGTTCCTTTTATTCAGCCACTTTCCCTAGGATTAGATACCAACCATGTTTTAAACCAAGTAATATATATAGATAACTCTAATGCAATATTGAAAAAGTTGAAAACAAAACTTAATCAATTTAATAGTTTATCGATGGTTTCTAAAGAGAATGCACTAATTTATAATAACATTGATGAAACATTAGGTAATGTTATAGAAAAGGAACTTATGTTTGTAAAACTCCACTTAAGTTGCTTTGTTTGGGGCGAGACAGATTCTGAATTAAAAAAATCAAGAAACAAACTTGAGAATAACTTTAGAGAAATGGGCATTGTATCACATCAAGAAAAATTTGGTTTGAAAAGTATATTTATTCATAATTGTCCAGGAGCAGCTTCAAATTTACCAGAAAGCTCAAAATTTATTAGTGTAACTGAACAATCCTCATTATATGTGAATTTTGAAAGTATTGAAAATAAAGCTGCCAATGGTATTCTATTGTGTGAAAGAAAAACGGGTACACCTTTAAAAGTTGACCTTTGGGACGAACCTGTAAAGAAAGGTTTAATTGTTAACAGAAACAGGTTAATATTTGGTCCTTCTGGAACAGGTAAATCTTTTTTAATAAACCATATTGCAAGCCAATATTATGAACAAGGGCATCACGTAATAATGCTAGATATCGGTAATTCGTATAAAAAACTATGCACGTTAGTAAATGGGTCTTACTTTACTTATGAAGTAGACAATCCTTTAGAGTTCAATCCTTTTTTTCTTTATGATGACGGAGGTTACAATATAGAGAAAAAGACGTTTTTAGTTTCACTTTTAATTTTTTTATGGAAAGGAGAGCGAGAATATTCTAAAGAAGAAAAGACGATATTAACGAAGTATCTAGATTCTTTTTATCAAAATATAGGCAACATAATTCCTAGTTTTAAAACCTTTTTTGAATTTGTACGAGATAATGAGATAAGTAAAAAGGAAGAATTATACTTTGATAAAACTAGCTTTACTCTTTCAACCCAAGACTTCTATGATGGTCAATATGAGGCTGTTTTAAACTCTAATAACCCTATAAACCTTATAGATCAGAGATTTATAGTATTTGAAATGGATAATATAAAAGACGACCCTATATTGTTTCCTCTTGTTACAATGCTAAGCATAGAGGTAATTATGAAAAAAATACAAAAGCTACCAGAAGTTAAAAAGTCAATTTTCATAGATGAGTGTTGGAAACCTATATCAAAAGGTGAAATGGCAGAGTTTATCAAATACTTATACAAAACAGTAAGAAAATATTACGGAGAAATTGCAATTGCTACACAAGACTTAGAAGATATATTAGAGACAGTTGCTGGTCCTGCAATGATTAATAACACTGACACCCTAATTTTACTTTCACATAAAAAGAAAATGTCTTCTAAAGACAAGTTTTCTAAATATCTTTCTTTTACAGAATCCGATTTAGTTAAGCTTTTTTCAACAGATAAAAGAGAGGTATTTATAAAAGTAGGTTCTAGCTCAAGAGTTTATAAAGTAAAAGTTTCACCTGAAAGATATGCTTGTTATAGCTCCAACGCTGATGAAAATAATGCTATTTTAAAAACATATAAAAAGCACGATAACATGGAATTAGCCATAAATGAATTTGTATCACAAAAATAATCTACACATGAAAAATCTCTTAATCCTCATAATATTTATTGCAAAATTAACGTACTCTCAAAACTCTGATGATAAAACTGTACATATTATATCCAATCAAGAAGCTATTCAAATTTCAGATATCAAGACGGTGCACCTTGTGTTTAAGAATAAAATAAAATACATAGATGTTGGTTCTCAGTTTTTTATAACAGACACAATTGGTGCCATAATAAAGATAAAGCATACTGGAAAAGGACTAGAGCAACCTAAAATAAGTCATAAATCAAATCTAACGGTATTGACAGACGATGGCTTTTTATATACTTTCCCAATAATATATTCTAGAGATATTATGTATTCTTCTTTTAGAATAAATGATAATGTTGATGTTTTAACTGAATACAGGAAGAAGGTGGTGAAGAAAATACAAGACCAATTAGAAGATAATTTACTTTGTAATAAATTTAAGTATACTACAGATTTTCTAAAACTAAAAGATAAAAATGACCAACTAGAAATGCAAATTACAGGTATCTATTATTTTAATAATAAAATTGCATTCAAGCTAAAAATCTCCAACTATTCTAATTTAGATTATGAAATTGATAATATTCTAATTAGAACTAAATTAAATCAAAGAATAAGCCCTAATTATTTATACCAAGAGAAAATATACAAACCAATTGCATCTTGTAATAACAAAACTGTTATAAAAGGTAACGAGACCAACTATACTCAACTCTTACTTTATGATAAATTTACACCTAAAAAAAATGAAAAATTATATTTTGATATTTTCGAAAAAAATGGAGGTAGGTCTGTTTCTGTTTTTATTCCAAGAAATAAGATTTTTGACGCCAATATTTTAAAATAAAAAGTATGAAAAAAATATTTTTACTTCTAACATTTATACCTTTTTTCTCTTGTCAAGCTCAATTAATACATTTTAGGCTTAGCAATACAGACGCAATAACAAGAGCGCAAATAGGAGCTCAAATTGCGGCTACAGGATCTAGAATTATTACAAACGATAAATCAATACAACACTTAAACAATTCAATTAAAAACCTAGAGCACTACATTGATAGAAATTATAGGTTAAATGCAGGAGAAGACAGTTTTAACAAAAGGCAACTTTTTGTAATTGTATCATCATCTACAAAAATTGCAATCCAAGCGTTTTTAGGTACCAACTCAAAGCTGCCCTACATGACTAAAAGTAAAAGAGATTACATAAACAGAAGAAGTAATAGCAGTAATATATTAGTTCCGTTAATTTCAACCACATTTAAAAACAATTCTAACATTACATCAGATAATAGGTATGAATTTTATAGAACAAAAAAGGAAATTTCAAAGTTACTTAATAATTATGATGTTCAATTAATGAGTAAGATTAATATGATGGCATTAGGTTTGTTAGTTTTTGATGGTAATCATTATTTTGCTGCACTATCAAAATCTTTTGATGATATTTCTGATTATAACTTAATAGAATTAACAAATGAATCTCTTGAAGAATTATCTTCTGCTTTAAACATACAAGCTATTAATCTTGACTATATACATCAATTACAGAATATTTTAAACTTAAATCCTGATATTAGTTTAGACAAATTAACATTTGATAACCTTAATAATTTATTAGAGAACATGAATAATCTCTACAAAAGCGAATTGGTGTCAGGTTTCACCAGCCATTAAAACATTAACTGATCTTAAGATGATAAAGATGTACATTTTTATAACATTACTACTAGTATATAATTCAATATATGCGCAAGTGCCGGGTGTAGACCCAGGGTCAAATGCTCCTTCTGTAGCGCTTGCTATTGAATATAGCCAACTTAAAAATGTACAATCTAGAATAAAAATTGATTTGAAGTCATTTAAAAATATATATGCAAAGCGATTATATTATAAAGATATTAATAATCCAGTATTTGCTGGTTTCTCAAATAAAACACGCATTTTATACAATGAGCTTGTGGATAAAATACGTCAAGTAAAAGAAAATAATAATGAAAGCCTTATATTTTATAAAAAGAAAGAAAATTTAAGAAAGCTTAATGATTATGAAAGTAGTCTTTTAATTATTAGAGCAAAATTTATTGATAAATTAAGAAATGTAGGAAATTATGGTCAAAAACTAAATGTATACCTCAACTTTAAAGAAGAATATGAAAAAATAAAAAAGGCTATCAATCAAATTGATGCTAAAATTAATCTATTTAGCAGACTAAAATTAAATTAAAAGCAATGAAACTAATTTTACAATTTATATTTACTTTTTATATTTTAATTACAACATTAAATTTACATTCTCAACCCATTGTTGTAACTATCCCCGTTAAACTAGATGATTATTGGTCAAAAAAGGCATACACTGCTATAACAAAAGAACACGCTGGTATATTAGGAAATTCAATTCTGCAAAATAATAATATAAATGATATGAAAAAATTATTGACTTCTCAAAATAGTTCTTTATATATCATTAATCCTTTATTTCATAATAATCATCTTCGTTTACATTTTTTTATACTGATTCAATCTAAGAATTTTATTTATAGTAAATATCCAGTTTTTTCACCAGTTTATGCTTTATATCCTTCTAAAGCGGTTCAAAATGCTATTGTAAGAAACAGGTTTTACAAAAAACTCGAAGTTGAATCGTCATCCTTATTTCCATTATTTGTAAATACTAACTATATATCTGAAGGTAAGAGAATTGCTTTGGCTCTTGATGTTATTCATAATACAATTTTAATAAGTTTAGAAAATGCAGAATACTAAAAATAAATTTTTTCACCTTGTCTTTTTTTTAATTTTTGGCATTTACAATTTGCAGTCTCAGACTTGGCATATTGAGGACGCAGTGGTTGCCGGAGAAAAAATAGTTTTAGCGGGAATGTTAATTGGAGAAATTTCTCAACTAAATAAAATAGAAAACCGTTATGAAAGTCTAACTGCTATTGAAACTGATTTAAATGAAAAACGAAAACTTAAATACGATTTTAATGCCACTTATATTACAGCTTCTACTTTCTTGTTTATTGCTTCTTTAAAAAAGAAATATATATCAGGTCTCTATTATACTGCTTTAGTTCAAGGAACATATAAGCTAAAATATGGGCTAAGAAAAATGAAAAATGATATTATAAGTATAAATGAAGACGTATTGGATATTGAAAAAGACTTCTATTTGGCTTCCTACCCATTAAGTGGTGGCACAGGTTACAACATGAATGCACATTTAAAATTATTAAAAAAACTTATTGTGCACGATGAGGCCATTAGCGAAATCATTTACAAACTAGATAACTTAATAGTAATAAAACCACACTTTAACCAATAATTTATGATACTATTTGATACTTTAATGCAAATTACGCCTGGACAATTTTTCTTTGAATTTTTAAGTAATTTAAATGAAACTACTAAGATTCAAATTGACGAATTAGTAGCACAACTTTTGTATTATTCAAAACTTATTGCTGGTATTATTGCCTTGATTTATATTATCTATAAAGTTATTGTTGCTTTTATAAATCCAAACCAACCAATAGACCCCCAAACACTTGTAAGGCCATGTTTAATTCTGGCTGCGTTAGTTTTGTATCAACCTTTAATAGATATTTGCATAGATAAACCTGAAGAATTCCTATCTGGCATTGTAAATGAATCTTTAAATAATGTTAATGAGGGAACTATAGGATCAAGCAGAAACCAAAGAACAACGAATGCTATTAGGGCATTAACTCATATACAAGATTCAGACTCAAATGGAGGAGATGGTATATATGATTTATTAGCTGTTTTTCCTATTTTAGAACTAATTCATTTCGGGTTATATCTCGCGTCTTCGCTTGTAATATTGTATATGCTATTAAGGCAATTTGTACTTAAAACAATTTACTATGTAATGGGGGTGTTTGTATTAACATTTTCTTTGATACCCAGCAATGAATCTGCACTTAGTAAATGGTTTTTGGGCTATCTATCTGTTATCTTATGGGTACCAATTATGGATATCTTATTGGGTTTAATAAATATAACCCAGTTTAGCCTTGAAGCATTCCAGGTAAACGGAAATTCTTACATTTATTCCTTTCCTATAATTACACTTGCAGTTCAAATATTTTATCTTTTTGCAATCTTAAAAGTACCGACGTATGCTAATATTATAGTGGGCGGTTCTGGAAGTTCTGCTGGTACTGGATTAAAAACATTAAAATCTTTTGCAATGAATAAGGCATTAGGTAGCTTAGGAGGTAAAAAAAAATAATAAGTAAATATGGAATACAAAACTTACAAAATATTAGAGAAAAATCCTATGATAGGAGGATTTCCAATAGGAATCATTTTAACAGCTATTCTCTTTATTGGCCTCGCATTTATATTAATTTTTAAGAGTTTTATATTTTCAATTATTGCTTTGGTATTTGGCTATGTAATTATTTCTATACAATTAAAATTTAGGAAAGAAGGCCAATTCATTGACTTTTTAAATCAAAAATCACAAGGAAGTAATGATTTTACTTTTAATAAACCTATAAGAGAAATTTTAACACAACATAAATTAAAAAAACAACAATGAATAATCAATTAACAATAAAAACCACTTTAAAATGAAAAACAATTTAACAATGAAAACCACTTTAAAATGAAAAACAATTTAACAATGAAAAACAATTTAACAATGAAAACCACTTTAAAATGAAAAACAATTTAACAATGAAAAACAATTTAACAATGAAAAACAATTTAACAATGAAAAACAATTTAACAATGAAAAATCAATCAGTTAGAAAAACTAAAAACAAAACTAAATTCAGTTTACTTGTAGCATCTTTATTAGTAAGTCAGGCAGTTTTATCACAAGAAGCTGACATAACCACGAAACTTGCCGCATGGGGTACAACCATAAGTACATCACTAAATGCAGCAGTAGGAGTTTTTGCTGTAGTAGGTGGCTTCCTTATTTTTATCCAATATATGCAAGGTAACCAAGAAGCACAAAAGAATTTAATTAAGTTCATTATAGGTTTAGCCATTTTTGGACTTTCTGCTGGAATCGTAGGTGTTTTTGTGGTCTAATAAAACACTTATTCTCACTCCTGTTTTTAAGGGGTGAGAATTATAAATATAATACAACTATTTGTGAAAACAGCTGCCAAAAATCGGCTTATTATTTAAAATATTGTGATTACCTAAAATATCTAATAAAAAATATTATGAATTTAAAAACCCTAAAAAATATACCCGAGTCCTTTCAATTGGCCAAATATGCTTTAATTGTATGCTTTACTACAAGTATATTTATTAGTATTGGTAGTTTGGTATGGGCATTTTCATTAACCAACAAATTTCAAGAAAAAGCCATAGTAATATCAGAGCAGGGCGCAGCTGTAATGGGTAAGACCATAAATGCTAATGAATTACTAAAAGATAGAGAAAAAGAAATTAATAGCCACATCAAAAATTTTCATAGACTTTATTGGACTGTAGATCAGTATAATTACAATGACAAAATTAATAAATCTTTATACTTGATTGGTCAGACTGGTAAAGATTTATATTTATACATGAAGTCTAAAGGTGATTTTTCTAAACTTGTTTCTCAAAATTTAAAGCAACACCTGAAAATAGACTCTATAACTGTAAACGATGCAGTTTATCCATATACAGCAGAACTATATGGTAAATTAGAAATAAACAGGTCTGATCAAATTTCGGGAACAAAACAGCCTTTTAATTCTAATATGATACTTCAAAATGTAATGAGAACTTACGAAAACCCACATGGTCTTATAATAGAAAATTATGCAGCCAAAACATCACTTAAAATTAAATAAAATTGTGTAAGGATCTGGTTTTAAAACCCTATAGCATATACCAAATGAAAAATATAATATTTACAGCAATAATAAGTATTACCTCATTATCTTTTATGTCTAGCACTACTAGTAGAGGTTTTATAATGGAGTTACAGGCAGAACATTTGGGAAACTATAACCAAGCTTTATTTTATAATCCTTATTTTACACAATTTGAAGGTGAGTCTTGGCTAACTGACGAAACTCCTCTAAATATTAAAATAAGATCTCCAAGATTAAGGGAGTCTATTTGTGTATCTAGATTTGGTAACGGTACTGCTTTAAGAGGAGAATATCTTAAATATTCAGACCTTTTAGCTTGGAACGACCACTTTCCCAATAAGCAAATTAGACCTCCAGCAGTAGAAGAAAGAGACCCACGTGAATTTAATGAAGAAAACTTCACATATGTGAATCCTTTTGTATATGCTGCAGAATGGTGTGATGGCGGTTGGTTCTGTTGTAATACACTTGGACTAAATTGTACAACCTATCCAGAAGAAAAGTGTTGGATGACAAAAAACGAAATTTTAAATTGGAATCTCTTAAACCCTACATGCCACATTATATTTGAAGTGCCTGATACAGAATCTTATGAAGACGATACGGTTGATCTCTTGCCTATTCACGAAGAGGATCCTCTAGATATTTCTGACTATGGTGTAGAAGTAAATAATGTCTTTGTAGACACTATTCCAACTCATGATTCCTTTGAACCCATTGCTCAAGAATTTTTAGATGACCCACTTATTACTACTATTGTAAACGCGGAACCATATTTGATACAAGAATTTGATAATGGTGACACTGATGCAAATGGTAACGTTCAAAGAAGTGATATGACTATTCTAGAATCTGACATAGAAAAAGTTAATAGTATGAAAAATGATATGAATTCTGTACAAAAAGTATCCAACTCTTCACCTACTAGACTCTATTATTTAGACCCAGCAGGCTGGTTATTAAGAGACATAGAACTGAAACAAATTAAAGATTACAGAAAAGAATCTGTAAAGACTTCCATTCAATCAGTTCAGGTAAAATTTGTTACAGCAGTAGAAGAGTCAGATAGAACCCGATTAAATTTAAAGCCATCTACTATTTCTTTTGCACCTTATTTATTAGCTTGTAATTCTAAGTATTCTATTATTAGAAGGAGAAAATGTAAGACAAGGGTTGAATATCTTAAAGATGCTTTAGAAGCAGTAAACTTAATTATTATGCCTTATTCCATAAACTCTCCCTATACCCCGCTATTTAAAACGGATAGAGGTATATCTGAACAAATAAATCAAAAATATGCTGCAATTCTTACAACTATATATCTAGAATTGGAGAGCATTCGAAAAAATAACTCAGGTATATTTATACAGGATCCTATTAGTGATTGAATTTTCATTTTTAAATACCTACTTAAAAATAGAAAAAAAATAAATTTTTACAAAAATTACACGAATTTATAATTTTATATAACATGAATAATAATCTAGATTTAGAAAATTACACAAAAAATAACTCCCAAAATGAACTTATAATCTGGGAAGGAAATCCATCGAATTGGATACATATTTGGTTTTACTTTTTAAGCACACTCTTAATTCCAGTATTTGGTATAGGGTTGTTATTAATTCTATGGCGGTATCTAGATACTAGATGTCATAAAATAAAGATAACAAATGAACGTATTGTTGAGGAAAAGGGGATTTTTTCTGTATCCTTTAACGAATTAGAATTGTACAGAGTAAAAGACATAACGCAAAATCAGCCTTTTTTTTTAAGAATATTCAGCCTGTCTAACATTCAACTTAACACTAGTGATATTACGAATCCTGAATACGTCTTAAAAGGTATATATAACGGTTTAGTTGTAAGACAAAAACTAAGAAAAGCTATTGAGATAAGACGTGAGCTTAAAAATATTAGAGAGTTAGACGTAAACTAGTTTTATATGACAAAAATGTAGTTACAATTCTTTTAATACAAAGCTAAATATTGTCTCTTTAAGAGACAGTTATAAATCGACTTCCTAGTCTTTTTGTAACTAATTTCGTATGCCACTTTGTTAATAAATCCTTCTAACTGTAGTACTTAAAAATGTAACCAATCTTGCATATTATCGCGGGTAAACAATAAACGTTTCTCCAAAAAAACGGCAATAATAAAAAATAGGACTTTTAAGAATACTTTTTGGACTTCATTAAATAAAAAAATTTGTGCTACATAGTTATCTTTGCTTCTTAAAAAAAAAGCAGTATTATTTTTTTCTGAAACCGAGCTGAGTTTATCATTTAAACAAAAAAAATACGTATAAATACGTATAAATGGCAGTGCTTTTTTATTTAAATTTGATGCTACAAATATTGTGTAGAGCAACAATGCATATATACAATATATCAACAATACGTATATACAATATATCAACAATGTGCATATACAATTGTTATGGGTAATAAAAATTAATCAACTTTAAAAAAAGATAGTATGTCAAGTCCAGCAAGTTTAACAATTAAAAATGATACAACACGTGAAATAACCACTCATGTTACACGGGATTCCTGGGTAAAAAATGATGGAAAAGATGTCAATAATAAATTGATTCCTGCCAAACAAGAAGAAACATTTAGAATTGAAGCTAAAACAAATCACCACGGTGAACTGGATATCGATTTAGTTGAAGGATTAAATCAGGTAGTAGGGCAATTAAAAATTAATAGCATCAAAGACCCACAAAAAGATGGGGCTTTGGAAACAAAAAGTTATCGTGATTACATTACACTATCTGCTGATGGTTATAGGAACTCTGATGGTAATAAAGATTTAAGACGGATAGAACTAGAGATTACAAATAAACCAACTGTTACTTCTGGATGGGATTTCGTTTATGCCAGTCAGATAGGCGTAATCAACAAACAACTTAAATCTATTTTTGAACCGCTAAGCTATAAAGGCTTAAACATTTCTCGTATCGAATTAGTTCTTAGTCCAACGGATAGACAGAGTATAGCACAGGTGAAAGTTCACATTGAAGGTGGGATAAAGAAAATTCTTGAGGTTAAAGGAGATTGTAGTTTCACAGTCAATTTGAATAGCATTCAAGGTTCAATTAAAGGGAATGGGGGCGAATCCTATTCTCTTACTATTGATTTTACTGAATGCATTCTTGAACAAGTTAATCTATTAAACCTGGAAGTAACAAACCCTTTAGGTATACCTCTTCCAAGTCAGAAAGAAATTGAATCAATGATTATTGAGGTCGTTAACAACGCATTTGGTTTAATCGAACCAATTACGATGGATTTTGATTTCGCTCTTCCTATTACACTTGATGGAGCCATAGTTAAACTTGCTTTTGTAAATAACTCGACTGAACCAGAAAGAAGCTTTCTATCATTTCTAGTTGGACATAAGTCAGATGGAATTTATAATCTTTCAAAAGATGTTATCGCTAATGAAGAAAATTGTAATACATCCTTTGTGTTATCGAATGCAGTAATTATGACTTATTTGAAAAAAGTACTTACAGAGGTATTGATTGATAATGATATATATATTGGAGATAATTTTTTAGAATTAGACCCAGAAAGTTATCCGCTTAAACTTAAGAGTATTGAAGATTCTGAAGAATTTAAACAGCAGTGTGATGTAAAAGTTAAGATCGATAAAGGAGGGTTAACTAGTCAATTTGCTAAAAAGGATGGGCACTCCAACTTAAAAATTGAAGTAGGGATAAGATATCGCACACTTTTAAAGCTATCATGGCATACTTTTCCGGCAAGTTTATTTATCAACTTTTCTGCACAAGATGAAAAGTTAAAATTAGAATTCTCAGAAGAAATAGGAGACTGCAATATATCACATGCAGATATCATTGTATGTCCAAAGGTAAAAGAAGCAGTGAAAGATGCTATAAACCAATTTAATAAACGCTTTAATGATGGGCTTCTAATTTCAATTGCAAACTTATCAGTACACCAAGTAGCTGCACCAAGCTACATACAGATTTCAGGAAAGATAGAATAATTATGGGTTTAACTATAGTAGTCTCTGAAAAATCACGATTGATTTCTTGAACGATTTAGAATAAACAGTGACATACCCATAACAATGTATAAAAATAATAGCCGGCATGGTCATAATTTCAAGTGACATAGTCCGCGTTAGCTTTTATGTAACTTAACAGGTTTGAAGCCCTTAGTCGGCTACTATTCTTATACTAATCGTTGTGCGTAATTTGAAAAATGACAAAAGATAAATTAATAGACTTTTTAATTAAGACAGAAATTCCTGACGATATTGATTCTGAAAAAGAGAAACAAATTGTTAGCGAAATTTTCAAATACAGTTGGGACATAACCCCAAAAAAATTATATCGCTATAGAAATTGCACTGATTATAGTTTCGATGCTTTAGAAAATGACAAGTTTTTATTAACCAAACCGACTCTTTTCAATGATCCATACGACTCATTGTTGTATATCAATCGGCAAAAAATAATTGACGAAATAACTAAACCATCAAAAGGGAAAGAGGATATTATTCATAAATTAAATACTGATTTAGATTTTAGAAAAAGCCAAATTGAATTATTAGGCAATGAGTTTGTTGAAAAATTCTCGAAGGTCGAATCTTTTAAGAATGAAATCGAAAAAGAAGTTTATAAAAGTCTATCTAATACAATTCATAGTAAGTTTATAGATGATTTGATAGATGAATCAATTAAAAGTCTAAAACAATCCTCTTTAGTAGGATGTCTATCTGAAAGAATTGATTCCGTCTTAATGTGGTCACATTATGCAGAAAACCATACTGGATTTGCTCTAAATTATGATTTTAATGAAAGATATTCAATGGACACCAAAATCACCGGTTTGAAGGCTACTGAATTTACTGATAAGAAATTATTCCCTGTAAAATATACTAATCAAAGATTTAATGCTACTTATTATGTCGAGTTTCATTTTATTGACAATTATTATA
The DNA here is from genome assembly GCA_047616665.1 of Polaribacter sp. Lineage (GTDB taxonomy): Bacteria > Bacteroidota > Bacteroidia > Flavobacteriales > Flavobacteriaceae > Polaribacter. The sequence goes on along the minus strand of JBLHGY010000007.1, from coordinate 8,634 downwards.
GAAGTATAGGATTAGAACTTAAAAAGCCGTTTTTTGACAAGCTTTTCTACTATAAAATATTATTGTTTAAATCAATGGACTGGGAATATGAAAAGGAATGGAGAATTATTAAACAAACAAATCTAAACTATGATGATAATAAGTCAAATATTGATTTTATTGAGAATATAAAACCTAAAGAAATATATTTTGGAGCTAATATTGAAAAATCTAATAAGGACAGATTAATTGAAATTTCTAAATCAAAGAATATACCTATTCATCAAATGAATTTAGATTTATTTTCTGAGAATTATAGACTGACAATTGACAAAAACTAAAAAAACTACACACAACACCGTGTATAATTAATTGCTTTGGCAAGTGCTTATTTGGAAAATTCCGTTGGAATTTTCTCTGGCAAGTATTTGTTTACTAATTTAGTTGCTTAACAACGCAACTAACCATACACATCAACGTTGGCAATAATAGAAAAATATCGATAAAGAAATGAAAAAAATACTGATAATTTTACTTTTTACATATTTTAATATTAACGCTCAAAACGAAAATCAGAAGAAAAAAGAGTTAATAATTAAGAACAATATCAGTGAAATATTGACTTATCAATACAATCAAAATGGAGATAGTATTCAAACAGGAATTGATATTTATGACAAAAAAGGAAATCACATAGAAGATTTAAGGTTAAAAAGAGGAAAAGTTGTTTTTAAGTACTTGATTGAATACAATGAAAAAAACTTAATGACAAAACAAACTGGCTATAAAAAGAATGGAGAAATTTCTTCTATTTTATTATATGATTATGACGATAATGGAAATCAAACTTCTTACAAACAGGTAAAGGAAAATGGAGAAATATTAGGACATCAAAAAAGGAAATATAATTCTAAAAATCAAAATACTGAACTTTACAATTTTAATAAAAAAAACAATGATTTCTATTTAAGTTCCAAATATTTCTACAATAACGAAAATCAATATGATTATACAGAAAGCTATAATTCAACTGGTAAATTAATTAACAAATCTGAATACGAATATGAAGATGGGAATTTGATTAAATTAATTAGTAAATCAAAAAAAAAGTATAAAACTTCATATGAATATGATCAAGAAAGTCGTCTAATTAAGAAAAATCGTAATAGAAAAAGAACCGTAATTCTGAATGGTAAGAAAATAATTTTAAAAAAATGGAATGAAAAATTTGAGTATCATTTTGAAGACAACATAATTTCAAAAATTTCTTCAGGAAACGGAATAAATTTTATAATTGAAAAATATTTTTATAAAAAACATTAGAAATTCTGAACAAATAAAAGAAACTACTATTGCCAACATCGTCTATAATTTATTGTTAGTTCTCGCCTACTTGCAAAAGTCCACGCAGACTTTCTTGGTCAATAATTATGTACTAAATTAGTTACTTGAAACACGCCACAAAACATATATAAACCGTTGTATGCAATTTGGCTGCGTTACCAAGATTTGGTATATTTGAATAAAATATAGTTAAAATGGGAAAAAACACATCAATATCACTTGGAAATCATTTCGAAGAATTCATAACTGGAGAAGTGAATTCTGGTAGATATGGTTCTGTGAGTGAAGTAATTCGTTCAGCTTTACGAATTCTGGAAAGTGAAGAAAAAAAAGAAAGAGAATTGATTAAAGCTCTTGAAAAAGGTGAACAAAGCGGATTTGTTGAAAATTTTGATTCTAAACAAAATTTAGCAGAATTACATCGCAAACATTTATGAGTAAAAATCAATACAAAATCAGTCAACAGGCAATTGATGATTTAAATGATATTTGGATTTATACATTTAATAAATGGTCTAAAAAACAAGCTGATAGATATTACGATCTGATAATTGAGGAAATTAAATTTATTTCAAATAATTATTTGGTTGAGAAATCTGCCGAACAAACTCGAAAAAATTATAGCGTAACTAAAATAAAATCTCATTTAATATTTTACAGAAAGGTTGAAAATGAAATTGTAGAAATAGTTAGAATATTACATCAAAGAATGGATATTAAAAAACGACTGAAATAAAAAACTTGCTACAACAAAGTATAAACTTTATTGCTAGTTCTAGCCAGTTTACGTTAGTCCACGAAGACTTTCTTGGTCTGTAATTATGTACTAAACTAGTTACTTGAAACACGCTACAAAACATACACAACAGCGCTGCTAAATAGTAAACGTTTCTCCAAAAAAACAGCAATAATAAAAAATAGGACTTTTAAGAATACTTTTTGGACTTCATTAAATATAAAAGTTTATGCCACTTCGTTATCTTTGCTTCTTAAAAAAAAAAAGCAGTATTATTTTTTTCTGAAACCGAGCTGAGTTTATCATTTAAACAAAAAAAATACGTATAAATACGTATAAATACGTATAAATGGAAGTGCTTTTTTCTTTAAATTTGATGCTACAAATATTGTGTATAGCAACAGTGCATATGTACAATATATCAACAATACGCATATACAACTGTTAGCAACAATAAATACTATGAAAATAAAAAATATAAATTTCTTAATAATTATTTTATTCAGTCTTAATATTTTTTCTCAAAATGAATTTAGACTTGGGTTAAGTGGTGGTTTAAACTTTTCCAGTATTGTAAGTAATAATTCTGTAAACTCAAATTCTAGATTTGGCTATTTATTAGGTGTTGATGCTGAATATTATTTGAATAATAGTTTTTCTATAAAATCAGGTATAAATTATGAAAATAAAGTTGTATCAAAATTTAATGTTATGACTGGAAATTTGCTCGACGGAAATGATAATTACATAATATTACCTATACTTTTGAAATATGATTTTGGGAAATCAAATAATTACTTTGTAAATGGAGGATATTTTTTTGGATATTTATTGAGTAAATTCGAAGATGATTATGGAATTATAAGAAAAACTAATAATAAAACAGATTCTGGAATTTCAATCGGTATTGGAAAAAAGATAAAATTAACTGGTGATAATATTATTACTCTCGAATTAAGGAATAATTTCGGATTGAATAATATTTTTGATAATGAAAAAAATACACCACCAAATTTTGAAAAAAAAGTTTTAAGAACAAATTCTATAAACTTGATAGTTTCTTGGAACTTTAAAATATAACTTTTGCCAATCGAGTAGACGGCTGACTACCAAAAAGTAGTCAGTGCGCCTCTCACACCACCGTACATACGGGAAACAAATTTCTACCCTTCGGAACAAATGTCCATCGGGACATTTAACCCTCGTGCACATATACGGCGGTTCACCAAATTGAAGTTTGCTGCTTATTTATGTAATCTATCATTGGTTTGTAACCTTTTCTTTTAAGCCTTGAAAGGGTAATTGTAGTTTTAAGTATAGGGCTTTGGGCTACTGCCCACCCTCCCATTCTTGTTCTACTCCAAGCATACGCTTGTCCTTCTTCTATGCCTAATTGAATAAGGTTTTTACGTTTTCTTTCTAGCTTTTTCCAATCGTGCCAAATGCAATATCGTAACCTATTTCGCAACCATTCATCCAACTTTTTAAGTTTCGCATAAATGTTTGTTAAACGGTAATTATTCATCCAACCCCTGCAAACTTGATTTAGTCGCTCGAGTCTTTCTAATAAAGACATTGGTTTGGTTTTCTTGGTTAAACTTTTAAGATTTCGCTTAAACTTTTCCCAACTTTCCTGTTTTACAACTAGTTGATACTGCCCTTTTATGCCTTTCTTATAGATTGGCACAAAACCGTGTCCTAGCAATTTAAAATTTACAGGTCTGCGTATACCACTTTTAGCGCCATTTATAGGGAGCTTTAATTTGTCTCTAAGAAACAAATACATGCTATTTCCTATTCGTTTTGCCTCGATTTTGCTTTTAGCATATATACTAAAATCATCCGCATAGCGAACGTATCGTAAACCTTGATTCTGCATCTCTTTATCCAGAACGTCTAATATAATAGTAGACAGTAATGGACTTATTGGACTGCCTTGCGGAATTCCTTTGCGACGTTTATGGAGTTTTCCATGTATTGATATGGGAACTCTAAGCCATTTTCGGATCAAACGCAAGGTGGTTCGGCATTGTACTTTGTTGTAAATAAGTTGTAGTAGGATGCAATGGTCTACTTCATCAAAGAATCCTTTTAAGTCAATATCTACAATGTCCTGATAGCCATCATTGATGTATCGCTGGGCTTGTAGTACTGCCTTTTGGATGTTCTTCTGTGGGCGAAATCCGTAACTAAAGGTTTCAAATTCGTATTCGAACTTAGTCATTAATTGCTGACTTACTGCCTGCTGTAGCCATCTGTCTACTACCGTTGGTATTCCTAAAAGTCGGGTTTTACCATTTCCTTTAGGGATCGATACTCCTAAAATTGCTTGTGGTACATAGCTATTATTACAAATGGATAGCAGTAATTCTGACCTGTTTTCCCTAATGTATTCAGGGAGTTTTTGATGCGACATACTGTCTATTCCGCTTGCGCCTTTATTGCGTATAACTTGACGTGCTGCTTTATAAAGATTGGTAGCTTCTAATACTTGGGCAATCATAGTTTTAAATAATTTGTTTACTCCTGTTGGGCTAAGACTAGGCTAGCAAAACCTCCTAGTCGAATTACAACCTAATTTAATGTTCAGTCCTTCCTTACTTGTGAGACCGTGAGGGTTTTTCCCTCCTCGTTTCCTGTAAGTACTATGACTTCTGCTGACTTCTCTACACAGCCAACTCGTAATTGCCAACACGCCAGCTGGCTCGTTCGCTAAAATGATTTACCAAATCATTTTTTAACGCTCCGCCCCCCACAGGTAATGGCATCTTCTTTCACTCAATTCCTGCCGTATCTACATACTTACCCTTTTGTTATTCTTTTGGGCGTTACAATGATGTGCTTGCTTACCCAAGTAAATATGCCTCTGTATACCCAGCAGCAGCACCGCTTTATTTGTTCAAATGCCCACAGGGCATTTGGTTTTACTCATAAAACATCACAAAAAAGTATTCGTCAGTACCGAGTTTTGTAGTCTCGCTTTCTTCAGATGTAACTTCGCAGTTACCACCCTTGCGACTTACTAATGCTTCAAGACGTTACTCCTGCACATAAGGGACTTGAACCCTCTAGATGAATAACTTATCTTGCGATAAGTTAAAGATGCCCATACTGGGCACACACAATATGTATAATTTATGCTGCTAATTGATTAGTTAATAAATCTTTCGTTTCCTTAAAGTTCCTATTTTATTTACTAAATTAGCGCTTTAATAAAACGCACAAACAATACACACGTCCGTTGTGCTTCATAAAAGAAATTAGGAACTAAAACATGATCATGAATTCAAAACTATTCATAGCAATATTCTTCTTAAGTATATGTTTAAGCAGCTGTCTTAATTTTGGAGAAGAAAAAACATACGAACCGAATTCAAAAGAGACAAATGAAACTATCGAATGGTTACTCGGTTTGAAATTGGGAAATCAGATCACAAATTCTAATTTGTATGAAAATAGTACAGGTCTTGACCCTTATTATTATGCAAAATTCTCAGTAAACAACTTTGACTTTGAAAATGAACTAGATTCTACTTGGTCGAAATCAAAAACATCAGGACAAGTTTATGTTTCAGAGAATGATGCACCAGAGTGGTATAAACCAATCACTGATTCCGCTTCTGTTGTGTATACAAATAAATTCAATGGAGGTTCTAAATCAATAATTCACAACATCAAAACGACCGAATGTTTTGTCCTATACTCGACCTACTAAAATAAAACGAAAGCACAACATGCTGTATAGTTTATGGCTAGTTAGTGGTTAACGTGGCTTTAGTTTTTCATAGGCAGCCCGTCAATACGCAGGCTTGACTTACATAGGTGCAATAATTTAGTAAATCATTCCTGCGGAATATTCTATCTGTGATTTATTTGCTAAATTAGTTACTTAAAACACGCCACAAATCATACACAACAGCGCTGCTAAATAGTAAACGTTTCTCCAAAAAAACGGCAATCATAAAAAATAGGACTTTTAAGAATACTTTTTGGACTTCATTAAATATAAAAGTTTATGCCACTTCGTTATCTTTGCTTCTTAAAAAAAAAGGAGTATTATTTTTTTCTGAAACCGAGCTGAGTTTATCATTTAAACAAAAAAATACGTATAAATACGTATAAATGGTCGTGCTTTTTTCTTTAAATTTGATGCTACAAATATTGTGTATAGCAACAGTGCATATATACAATATATCAACAATGTGCATATACAATATAGCAACAATGTGCATATACAATCACGTTACCACACATTTGAAAAAAACATTCTGCATAATAACAATATTTTTTGCTCTGAATTTATTCGGACAAAATCTAACGGAACAAATTGGAGAAATTGAAGTAAAATTGATTGGTCATAATTTTAAAAGGAATTCGGATTTCGAATTGACTAAAAGAAAAACAAATAAACGCAATAGACCTTTTGCTAAAATGTATTTTAATTCAAATGGTATTTTACTAAAATCAATAAATTACGGAAAGCATCATAATACAGATTTGAGAATTTTAAACGAAATAAGTATTTTCAAATATAGCGAAGGTGGAAATAAATTAAGAGAAGACATTTGGGAAACCGATTATGAAAAAAACTTATCTCATAAATATTACAGGGTTTTTAATTTCAACAATAACAAAAGACTGACTTCAGAAAAGTTGTATGATAAAACAACAGACACTCTTTTTACAAAAACTGATTATTGGTATAATAGAAAAGGGGAATATCAAGGAGTAAAATTTGATTCTACATATTATTATAAAAGAGAATATACCAAAGACGAAAAACTTATCAATCTTTCCCAAATCTATGACGGAAAATTGCGATGGGATTGGAAATATAATTATATTGATAAAACAAGAATTGGGATTTTCCAAACATATTACAATGACGGAAAAGACTACTCGAAAAAGGAAATTAGGACTTACGACAAAGAAGGTCGTTTAATTGAGATAAAAGAGTTGCAAATTACCAAAGACGGACTTGAAGAACGAACAAACATCAATTACGATAAAAACGGAATTATCAAAAGAATTGAAGAGTACGAATCATATAATCGAGAAAATGGATTTGAATTGGTTTCTTATCTTGAAATCAAAGTTAAAAGTAAAGTAGTGATAGATACTTTGACAGCGGAAAGAATAAATGAACAAATAAGAACGGAATAAAAACGTGTGGTAACACCGTATATAATTTATTGCTAGTTTTAGCTTACTTACGAAAGTCCTCGCGGACTTTCTTGGTCGGTAATTATTTACTAAATTAGTTGCTAGAAACACGCAACAAACCATATACAACAACGTTACCTGTAATTTACCAAAAACTCAAAATCAAGATATTTAAATAAAATTATCTGATTTTATTAAAGAAAAATTATGACTGAAAAAGAAGAATTAAGAATAGAAGCATTGAGATTACTTCGTTGCGAAACTAAAAAAGATTGTTTAGATGTAATAGAAATTTACCTAAATTTTTTATTTACTATTATTCGAGATCATCAAATGGATGAAGTTGATTCATTAGCAAAAGCAGAAGCACGAATAATTAATCAAATGATATTTACCAAAATTGCTCAATTAAGAGAAACCATTAAGGGAATTGAATATGAATATCAAGGTTCAAGCTTGAAAAATATAATAGACCCGACAATTGTTGCATCGAACACCAGGAATATCTATGAAACAGTTGCATTATTTAATTTAATATTTGTGAACACTAAATCAAGTGATGAACAAAAAATACTTTATAATCTTTGGGTTCATTCTGGACTAAAATATAGACAGAAATTTGAAAATATTGCAATTTCTAATGAAAGTAAGGAAAAGATAGAAAACGAAAAAAAAGAAATTGAAGCCTTAATCAAAGAGATTGAAAATACAGATTTATATAAGTCATTGGATGAAAGAAATAAAGGAAAAATTAACACGAAATTAAAGGAGAAAGATTATAAGATAAATTTTAATGGAAATAAAGTCGAATTTCTTAATTGGCAAGATTTAACTAAAACTTTAGATTTAAAAATTAACACTTTAGATAATATATATAATTTCTTTTCTCTTTACACTCATCCAACAAACGTAGCCGTTTTCCAATTTACTGAAATGTTTAAAAACGAGGATAAAGCTTGGATTGAACATTCTAATCTTAATTTAAAAATAGCGATTATGCTTACAGGTATTTTCATTGCCGATTATATTTCTCTATTTCCAAAAGTAAAAGTAAGTTTTGAAAATTTAAGCATAAGGGAACAAATAGCAATAGATTGGCAAAATGTTTTTTCCAGAGGAGATGAATATAAAATCAACGATTGTCTTGAAAGAATAAGATAAAAAACTACAGGTAACACCGTGTAAAAAAAATTGCTGGTAAAAGCATACTTACGAAAATCCTCACGGATTTTCTTGGTTCGTGTTTTATTTACTAACTTCATTGCTTAAACTACGCAACTTTCCTTACACGTATTCCAAGATCAAATCCTAATAAAAAAGCATTAATTTTTTATGCTGCATAATTTTGAAGAACTACGTAAGGAGTTCCTCTTTTTACTACTGCAAATGCTCTTGATATGAGCTTATTTCTC
>JBLHGY010000006.1:0-32308 GCA_047616665.1 Polaribacter sp. | reverse complement strand
ACCTACTTGCTTGCACAGAAGTTTCATCTAATGACTTGATAAAATAGAAAACACCATCTTTTAATGAATCAATTTCATCATTTAACTTACCAACATGTTTGTCTGTTTTACGTAACTTATTTAAATCGTGTTTCGCTAAATCATCTACCACATTGGTGTATAATTTATTTACTCTATTTGCAACGCTAGAAATATGATCTGCACTTTCTTCAATTACACCATTTATGGTAATTAATTCTGCTCTTTCAATATAAACTTGTTGTTGTTCTTCCTTCTTTTTTCTTCTATGAATTAACGTATTTCTTCCAATTAGAAAAGTAACTAGTGCTAATAAAATAGGAATCATAACCATATCATAACTAATAAGATATGCAACTAAAGCTGCAGCTAAAAACGCAGTAATAGCAGTTAAAAACCACCCACCAATTACGTTTAAAACACCTGCTACTCTATATACTGCACTTTCTCTACCCCAGGCTCTGTCTGCTAAAGAAGTACCCATGGCAACCATAAATGTTACATATGTTGTAGATAATGGTAATTTCATTGATGTTGCAATAGATATTAAGATACCTGCAACAATTAAATTTACAGCTGCTCTTACCATATCAAAAGCAGGCAATTCATAGGTTTTGTCTTTTGGTAATGCTATAACCGGTTTTGTAAATTTTGAATCTATAAAAGCCAAAGTTGGTTTTGGTATTACAAATCTAATTCCAGCATTTATGGTCATAGCTAATCTTACGGTAACTCTAGATAACGGATTTGGCTTAAATTTCTCATGTCCTTCACCTTGTCTAGACAAGTCTATACCTGTTTTAATTACATTTTTAGCTTTGCTAGAAGTCCATAAAGTAACAACCATAATTGCACCAGCTAGTAATAATAACCAGACATTAGAAGGTACTTTTTTAGCTAAAACACCCATAGAGAACGCATCTGCAGAAACTCCTGAAATACTCCAAGCTTCATAAGAATTCCAAGCAGCAATTGGCACTCCAACAAAGTTTACCAAATCGTTTCCTGAGAAAGCCATTGCTAAAGAAAAGGTTCCTATTCCAATAATTAATTTTAAGATATTAATTTTAAATGCTTGTATTAGAATTTGAGATACAATTGCCCAAACAACAAAACTACCAGCAATTATTAATATTGTATTTCCTTCAATTAAAAACTTAACATCTTTATAAAAAGGCGTTCCTTTCATTCCTTTTATAATAATAAAGTAGGTAATAGCAGTAATTGCAAAACCACCAAATAATGCACTAATATACGTGGGTCTCTTATCAAAATTAAATGAGTAAATGATTCTTGAAACAAATTGTACAATAGCACCAACAGAAAACGCAACAACTACAGAGAGTAGAATTCCGAGAATAATTTTTGTTGCTGTTTCATGATTTATGTAGTTCCAAAGATCTGAAAAAGTTTGTGCATCATTTGTAGAAATCTTTATTAGAGAAATACAAACGGCAGCACCTAGCAATTCAAATACAATAGAAACCGTTGTAGATGTTGGCATGCCTAATGAATTAAAGATGTCTAATAAAAGAATGTCTGTAATCATTACTGCCATAAAAATAATCATGATGTCTTGGAACATAAACATGCTAGGGTTAAAAATCCCTTTACGTGCAACTTCCATCATACCACTAGAGGTAATTGCTCCCATGAATACACCTAAACTAGCAATAATCATAATATTTCTTACGGATATTGCTTTTGAGCCAATTGCTGAATTTAAAAAATTTACAGCATCGTTACTAACTCCTACTACTAAATCTACAATAGCTAAAACAGCTAAAGCAACTAACATCAAAATATATGGATCTCCCATTTTGTTTTATTAAATTAAGTTAAGCAAATTTACAAACACAGAAAGTTGTGAATGTTACCTTTATGTTATGTTACGTATATTAAAAATGAATATCTATTTGTACTCTATAAAGTAATTGATTTGTTTTAAAACCAATGTCTGTATAGCTTAAATCTGTTTGAACCTTTAAACTATGCCCTGCAATGTACTTAGATAAGCCCAAAGTATATTGATTTTCACTACCTTTTCCAGTAATTTCTTTGTCTAAAGATATATTGGTGTAACGTCCAGAAAGTTCTACGGTTTTAGATACTAAATAACCAGTTTGTATATTTAAACCATTTCCTACTTGTACCGCATCCCCTGTTAAACTTCCGTCAGAATTCTTTGCAAAAGCATTGTCTGCAGTTCTATTGGCATATTCTGCCATTAAAGAAAATCCTTGGTGCTTATACATTGCGTCTACAAATAATGTAGAAATGTTTGTTCTATGGTACAATCGATTACTTAAGTCTTCACCTTGTGTGTTATCAATAAACATGTAAGAACCTTGGTTACTTCTTGTTTTAGAAGCATTATTATTAAAATCGTATGCAACACCTAAAGATAATTTAGGGCTTGGTTCAAACTTTAAATCACTTCCTTTATAATCTCCTTTACTTTTAAAATCACCAAAAGGAAATAATTCTACTCTGGTGGTATATTGATGACCGCCCACATTACCTGTAGTAATATTTCTTCCTTCACCTTGGGCAATAGAAAATATTTCTTTTACTAAAAAAGTGTCAGTTAAATTAAAATGATGTCTTAGTTGTACACCGATATCTCTGTCTATTGTAAACCTGCTGTTTAGTAAAGAACGGTCTACCTGTTGCAGGTTCGCAGAGGATATCACACGCTCTCTGTTTCCTGGGAGTTTGGTTTGCCCAAACCATAAGACAAAGTTTCCAGAGAAATTCCATTTTAAAACGGCATCTAAAATATATCTTGGTGCATTACTTGTGTAGATAGATGCACCAGATTGATCTCTGTTAGACAAACCCAATTCTACTTTGTATTTTAATTTTGGTGAAAACGCAAAACCATCAAATTTTAAACGAGAACGTCTAATTAACATAGAAGATTCTGGATTGGATAGACCATTACTTGCATCCCATTTACTAGTTGCAAGTGTTTGAAAACGCAGACCAACCTTCATAGACCAAGTACTGTCTTGTCCTATTAAATTAAAGAGTCCTTTTCCAAATTTGGGTGCGTTTGGTTCTTGAGCATTGGCGTTTAAAAACACACAAATACATCCTAAGATTACTACATTACGTAGTTGAAATACTTTCATTACTATTAGTTTTTGTCGCTGCAAAGAACTAATAATAATGTTAAGGTAATGTTACCTAGAAGTTACTAAAACATAAAAAACTGCCTTAGCTAAAGGCAGTTTGTCATATAAAATAGTCGACAAAAACTAATAAATTATAATGACTTTTTATCTTTAAAGATCAAGTCAAAAATATAAGTATTTATCGTGTTTTATGTTTAATTTAAATTATTAAAAGGTTAACAGTTTTTTGAATTTAACATTAAGTTAATGTTTCTGTAATACAATCATAATTTACTGCTAACACAGACTTAACAATACAATAAGACTTTTGCATTAGAAAATAATCAACAATAATGAAGAAATTTTTATTTGTAATTTTTATTGCATTCAGTCAATTACTAAGCGCACAAGATACAGGAACTTTAAGTGGTTTATTGACAGACAAGGAAGTAAATAACGAATCTTTACCTTTTGCCAATGTTTTTATAATAGGAACTAATATTGGAACAACGACAGATTTTGACGGGAACTATTCTTTTAAGGTGCCTGCTGGGACACATGTTGTCTCTTTTAGTTTTTTAGGGTATAAGACAGTAGAAAAAACATTTACAATTGCAGCATCACAAACACTCGTGCTGAATCAAATAATGTCTGCTGAAGAAGGGGTGGCTTTAGACGAAATTGTAATAAAATCTACCATAGGTAAAGAATCTGTAAATGCACTTTTATTAGCGCAAAAGAAAGCAACGGTAATTATTGAAAGTATTGGAGCACAAACGCTATCTAAGATTGGAGTTTCTAATGCGGCAAATGCAACTACTAAAATTTCTGGTGTTACAAAAAGTGAAGGCTCGGGTAGTATTTATATAAGAGGTCTAGGAGATCGGTATTTATCTACGACGATGAACGGATTGCCAATTCCTTCTGATGATGTGGCTAATAAAAATATTAATTTAAACTTATTTTCTACAAATATCATTAAAAATATAGGAATTAGTAAAACGTATACAACAAGTGGTTATGCAGACCAAGGTTCTGGTAATGTAGATGTAAATTCTAAAGAATATTCTAAAAAAGGATATGCTGTTACATTTTCAGGAGGAACAAATACAAATGTTGCAGGTCTCTCGGATGATTTTAGAACTACCATTACCAATACAGATGTTGCTTTAGGGTTTCATCAAAAACAATTTGCATTACAAGATTTGGTAACGCGCCAAGGCTGGGATACCGAAACATTGTCTACCCCCGTAAACTTTAATATTTCTTTTTCGGCTGCAAAGAAATTTGAAATTTTTGGTAAAGATGTAGCGGTCTTTTTTACTGGTTCTCATGCGAAAACTTTTGAATACAGAGAAGGCGTTTTTAATTCGTATCGATTGAATGTTTTAAATACTTCTTTTCCTGCTATTACAAGAGAAATCAATAGCGATAGAGGTGTAAGTTCTAACGAAAATGATGTTGAACAATACATCTCAAGAACAAATACTACAGGGTATATAAATGTAGGTTTAAAATTAAATGCCAATAATAAAATCAAGTATAATACTTTATTTGTTAATAACGGAACTGATAATTTATACGAACAAGGTAGAAAGGGTTATGGGTATGTATTTGATCAAGATCCGCAGGAAGATGGTGCTTTTGTTAGAGACCAAAATTTTAAACAAACCACATTATTTATCAACCAATTATTAGGAGAACATAAATGGAACGAAAACAATACTTTAAATTGGGGGAGTGGTTATAATTTTGTTTTGGCAGAAGAGCCAAATAGAATTAGAAATGAGATTAATATCTTAAATATAGACCATGCTCCAACAATTCAATATGCACATGTTGGCGATTTTCAACAAAGAAAATCTACTCAAAAAATTCAAGATACAGAATACAATGCTTTGGTGCAGAATAAATGGATTTTAGGAGCATTAGATGCAGATGGTAACAAGCCTTATGCTTTAAACTACGGATTTAATTACAGGTATAAAGAAAGAACTTTTAGGTCTTTATTTATTGGTGTAGATGCAAAAGATTTTACAGCAGCTTCAATAGATGAGTTGTCAAGTACATTTACAGATACTAATTTTAACAACGGATTAAATTTGACCGTAGGAGTGCCAGATAGGTATCAAGCAGACATATCTATTTTAGCTGGGTTTGTAAATTTTGATTTTTCTCGAGATAAGTTTTCTGGTAATTTAGGAGTGCGCTTTGAAAGAGACGAAATTAATTCTATTTGGGATGTTGGAAATTATAATGGACCCAATGGTGCTAGACTTGGAACTTTAAATAAAACATATGAAAGCGTATATCCTAGTATAAACCTAAAGTATGAGTTATCAGAAAATAAATACCTGCGCATTGCATCTAGTATTACTCAAACTTTACCCGAATTTAAAGAATTGTCTCCGTTTGAATATGTGTCTCCAACAGGTCGTGTAACGAAAGGGAATCCAGATTTAGAGAAATCAGAAATTTATAATTTCGATTTAAAATATGAAATGTTTCCAGAAAGGGGACAACTTTTTTCTGCAACCGCATTTTACAAACAAATTAACAACCCAATTAACTTAGCGTTAACAAGAGGCTCTTCAGGATACTTTTTTTATGCCAATACAGGAGAAAAAGCAACTGTTTATGGGGTAGAGTTAGAAGCAAAGACAAGTTTATTAAAAAATGGTGAAGATGAAAGTATTTTAAACATTACTGGTAATATTACTAAAATGTGGTTGAACCAAGATTTATTTGAAAACTTTCAATATAAAGACCTTACAGCATCTAGTTTACAAGGAGCATCAGATTTTATTGCAAATGGTTCTTTAAGTTTTAGTGATAAAAAAGAAAAAGAATTTGTTGCTACTTTAACGGGGAACTATTCATCAGATAAAATTTTCTCTTTAGGAGGTGCAGAAGGCTTTGTAAATAGAGCTACAGAATACAATGATGAAATTATAGAAAAAGGGTTTGTAACACTAGATTTAGTAGTAAGTAAAAAATTAACAGAACAGCTATTCATAAAATTTGTAGGAAGAAATTTATCAAATCCAGAAATTAGACAAACCCAAAAAGTTAGAAGTTTAATTACAGCCGAAGAAACAAATCAAACCGTGCAGTCTTATAAAAAAGGAAGTCAGTTTACAGTAAGTGTTAAGTATACATTCTAAGTTAATAACCATTACTTAACAAAAGAGCTTTATTTATCTATAACCTAACATACTAATAATATTTAGGTAAACAAAGAGAGAAAATAAGAGAATAACTTTGTATAAAATAACAACTATACTAAACAAATATGAAAAAATCAGTTTTTAAAATTTTGAACATCGTAGCATTTTGTTTTGTTACTTTAACATTCACTAATTGTGGTAGTGAAGAGCCGGGAATTATTATTGGAGGAACAGATTCTTTAGTAATTGAAAGCTTAAAGTCTGGAATTATGAACGGAAATCTTGATGAAGATTTTACGTTAAATTCAAATCAGATATACAATTTAAATGGTTCTTTTATTGTAGAATTTGGAGCAACATTAACAATTCCTGAAGGGACAAGAATTCAGGCAATTAACGGGGGAACAAGTATTTATATTGCCGTTTTAAAAGGGGGGCAAATAGATATTCAAGGTACAGAAGCGAGTCCAGTGTTCATGACATCTGCTTCCGGGAATCCTGGAGATTGGGGCGGTTTAACTATTTGTGGAGATGCTACAACAACAGCGGGTGCAAATGCAGAGGCAGAGGTTGGTGGTTTTATTTATGGAGGTACAAATGATGCAGACAATTCTGGGTCTATTAGCTACTTAGTTATAGAAGGAACTGGAGCTCAAATTAACGCAGACTCACAGTATAACGGAGTTTCTTTATATGCTGTTGGTGCAGGTACAACCATTAATAATGTTGCTATAATTAATGGTAAAGATGACGGTATCGAGTTTTTTGGAGGTACGGTTTCTGTTAGCAATTTATTTTTAGAAAACAATGCAGATGATGCTATCGATTGGACTGAAGGTTGGAATGGAACTGTAGACAATGCTTATATTACGCACACAGTTTCAGGTTTTTCAACTGTTTTTGAAGGAGATAAAGACAATGGAAATCCAAATTTTAATAATATTACTGCAGTTTCTACTGTTGGTGGTACGGCTTTACAGTTTAAAAAAGAGTCAGGAGCTACCATAACAGGACTTTCTTTAACGGGCTATGATGTTTCAATAGACATGAAAGACGGTGGGCCGTTAGCAAACGTAATCATAGAAGGTTCAATTGCAGATCCTTCAGTATCTTATACAAACACAGCTTTGATTACCGCATCAGATTTTAACTGGGTAAACTCTAGTGTTTCTATTACAACTTTACCTTTACAAGGCACCATAGCTAGTAAAGTTACTTTAGATGCTTCTATAAAATACGTTTTAAATTCTTCTTATATTGTAAAAGCTGGTGGAGAATTAGTAATTCCTGCAGGAACAAAAATTGAGGCGCAGGCTGATGGAACAGCGGTGTACATTGCGATTTTAAAAGGTGGTAAAATTGATGTTCAGGGAACAGAAAATAACCCAGTTGTAATGTCTTCTGTTGGTTCTAACCCTGGAGATTGGGGAGGTTTAACAATATGTGGAGATGCTACAACAACAGCTGGTGTAGATGCAGAGGCAGAAGTTGGTGGCTTTATCTACGGAGGAACAAATGATACGGATACTTCTGGTTCAATTACCTATTTAGTAATTAAAGGGACAGGAGCTCAAATTAATGCAGATTCTCAATACAACGGAATATCATTATACGCAGTTGGTTCTGGAACTACTATAGAAAATGTGTCTGTTATTGACGGTAAAGATGATGGAATAGAGTTTTTTGGAGGAACCGTTTCAGCTAGTAATTTATATTTAGAAAATAATGCTGATGACTCTGTAGATTGGACAGAAGGTTGGAACGGAACAGTAACAAATACTTACATTTCTCACACTGTATCAGGATTCTCTACTGCTTTTGAAGGAGATAAAGACAATGGAAACCCTCAATTTGTAAACTTAACAGCAATTTCAACTGTTGGTGGAACAGGTTTACAGTTTAAAAAGACTTCAGGAGCTACGATTACAAACATTTGGTTAGAAGGATATGATGATAATATCGATATGAAGGATGGTGGTGCATTATCTAATGTTCAGATTGATGGAGCTGCTGCTTCAACTACGGCAGATTACAAAACAGGAACTAAAGTAGATATTAGCACTTGGACTTGGAGAAACACAGCCTTGTAGTGCACCTTATTATGAATGGAAAAAGGAAAGAACAGGCTTTTAAGCCTGTTTTTTTTGTTTATAAATTTAAGTTTTACTTCGTTTTGTTTGCACAGCACGCTATTTTAAAATCTACTTCGCAAACTACTTAAATAGTATTGTGCTCGCATTTTTCTTTACATCTATTAGATTATTTAAGAGCTTCTTTAGAACCAGTAGGTTTTATGATGCTTTCTGATGCTTTGTATAAAGCTCCACCAGCAATGCCATCTACAAAGGCAATTAAGTCTTTCTTAGAAGTCGTATTTCCATCAAACGCTATTGTTGCAATACTATCTGTAAAAACAACTTTTGCCGCTAGGACACCTTCTTTTTTAGAGAGTTTAGATTGAATTATTTTTGCACAACCAATTTCACAGGTCATCCCAGAAATAGCAAGAGATACTGTTTCCTTTTTTATTTCTGTGTTTTCTTTACATCCTATTAAAATAGTACAAGCAATTGCTATAGCAAAAAATGTTTTTTTAAGCGTCATAATATTTTGTGATTAAATTATATTACAAATTTATTAATAATCTGGGTGATATTTCAATAATTGTAAGACTTTTGCAACTTGAATTAATAGCACATGAATAAGCAACAACAAAAGTGGTTGTATTTTAGTTTACTTTCTTTGGTTTGGGGAAGTTCATTTATATTAATGAAGAAAGCATTGTTGGGTGTTACTCCTATTCAATTAGGCGCTTTAAGAATGATTTTTACTGCAGTTTTTTTACTTTCTGTTGCTACCCCGTCTTTAAAAAAAATAGAAAAGAAACATTATAAATATATTTTTTACACCGCTATTGCAGGTACTTTTATTCCTGGATTTTTATTTGCATTTGCAATTACAAACATAGATAGTGCTGTGGTTGCTATTTTAAACTCCTTAACTCCTTTTTATACTTTAATTTTAGGTGCATTGGCATTTGGCTTTGCTTTTAATAGAACTCAGTTTTACGGAATTTTAATTGGTTTGGTAGGTACGCTAATTTTAATATTAAAAGGTGCAGACTTAAATCCAGATCAGAATTACTGGTATGCTTTGTTAATCATTATAGCGTCTTTTGGGTATGCACTCAATGCAAATATGATTAAGAAATATTTAAACGATTTAAACGCACTTTCTATTGTAACTGGTAATTTTTTACTATTGCTCATTCCTGCAATTATTGTTTTAGCCTTTACAGATTTCTTTAAAACGTTTGATTTAGAAAATGAGGTATTAATGAGGTCTTTGGGGTATTTAGCAATTTTATCAATTGTAGGAACTGGTATTGCAAAAACTATTTACAATAAATTAGTTCAGGTTTCAGATCCTGTTTTTTCTTCATCTGTAACCTATATAATTCCTTTAGTTGCTATTTTTTGGGGAGTTTTAGATGGCGAAAAATTGAGTACACTTCAAATATTTGGGGGAGTTATTATTCTGGTTGGTGTGTACTTGGTGAATAAAAAAAAGTAGTTTTTTAAGCAAGAAGCAAGACTGTAATTTTATCCATGTATATTATTTCTGCTAAAACTAATGTTTAAAAAAAAGAGTCAAAACGTACTGTTTTGACTCTTGATGCTATTACATCTTATTTCTATTTTAACTATTCAAAATCTGCATCAGAAACGCCTTCGTTTACTTTAATTTCTTTTACAACGAAATCTAAATTCATTGGACCAGATTTAATTCCAATTGAATGCGGAAATTTAACTCCGTTTACTTCTTTATAATCAGCATAGATTGTTGGCGTTTTTACTTCTTTACCATCGGGTCCTTTTGATGTTTTTACTTCTTTTACTTTTAAACCAGAAGTCATGTCATAATAAACTTCGCTATCCTTATATTTTAAAACAATAGCGTTTTTACCTTCTAAAGGCTCAATTCTTAACAATTCTCCAGCAGCATATGCCAAGTCTTTAAAAATACCACTTTTCCCTTTTGCTTTCGCAATTTCTTCTGCAGTCATCTCTTTCTTTTGACCTCTTGAAGAAGCGTATCCTGTAGTTCCATTAAAAACAGTTTTTTGCATGGTGTTGCCCATTACAGAAATTTCCTGTGAAGATTTATTAGGTGCGGCCGCTTTCATTGTCATTACCAAAGGCGTTCCTTGGATCGTTGCGTTTGCAATAGTAATCGTGGTTTTAACAGCCATTACTTTTTCTTCACCTCCAATTGCAGCTATGTATTTATTAATTACAGTTTCTGCCGTCATTTCTTCAGGAATTGGTAAGGTCATTGCTGGCTTCTCTGTTGGGTTTCCTTCTACATCAAAATATTTGATTACATAATCTGTTTTCTCTAAGTTTTTAAGAACATCAATTCCTTTACCCGTAACCATAATTCTTGCTTTGTCTCCTTTAAAATATTTAATGGCCGCATTTTGTACGTCAGCTACCGTTACAGAATTGATGTTTTTAATGTAGTTTGCATAAAAGTCCTCTGGTAAATTATAAAGTGCAATATTTAACGCATAGTTTGCTGCAGTTGCAGGTTTTTGAACATCCATTACAAAACCACCAATGTATTCTTCTTTTGCGTCTTGTAATTCTTTTGAATTTACTTTCTGGTATCTAATTTTATTTATTTCTTTTTGTATTTCTACAATAGCACTATCTGTAACCACGTTTCTTACACCTGCAGTTGCTTTAAAAACACCTGTTTGTCTGTTCTGGCTTACTCTAGAGTAAGAACCGTACGTATACGCTTTGTCTTCTCTTAAGTTTTGGAAAAGTCTTGCAGAACCTCCACCACCAAGGATTTTATTAGCTAGCAAGGCTGCGTAATAATCCGTATCACCTAAAGTTAAATCGATCGTATTTACAATAGAAATTTCAGATTGATTTGCATTAGACATGTTTACAAAATTAATTTCTGCAGTAGAAACATTTTCTGGTTTAGGAAAATCAGAAACAGGGATTTCTCCTTTTTTCCAATCAGCAAATAAAGATTTTACTAATTTTTTGGTCTCTTTTGGGTTAATGTCTCCAACAATAATTAGATAACCATTGTTTGGTTTATAATATGTGTTAAAGTTATTTTTAACAGCTTCTAACGTAATATTATTTACAGATTTTTTACTAGTAAACTCTCCGAAAGGGTGCTTTTTACCATATACCAAGAGACCTTCTACTCTGCTAGCAATAGCAGGAATATTTTTTTCATCCGCTTTTAAATTTTCTAAGGTTACTTCTTTTTCCTTATCAAATTCTTCTTGATTAAATTCAGAATTTTTTACCCCATCTGCCATTAAACCCAATACTTCTGGGAAGTATTTTTTTAATGATCTTGCAGAAGCACCAGTACTAAAAAAACCGACACTTGCGCCTAAAAAATCTACTTTTTCATTAAAGGCATCTTTAGTAATATTAATTGTACCTCTGCCTAGTAAGCTTCCCATCATGCTAGAAACACCTGCAATTTCTCCTTCAAAATAAGGTTGATTATCTATTCTTAAAGTAGCAGAAACTCTTGGTAATTTATGGTTTTCTACCATAATTACTGTAAGTCCGTTCTCTAAAGAAAACTTCTCTGCCGTTCCTAATTTTACTACAGGATCTGGCCCTGGAGTAGGCATTGTACTTCTGTCTATTTGCGCATTTGCGGCAAAAGACATTGCTATAATTGCTATAATTGATAAAATTTTTGTCTTCATCTTTTTTTATTATTTTTTCTTAGGTAAATATTCTAAGATTAGTCTCTGATTATTATTCAAATATTTATTTGCAACATTTCTAATTTCTTCACGAGTAACAGATCTGTATATTTCTATTTCCGAATTAATTAAATTAGTATCTCCATACATTACGTGGTAACTAGCTAAAGAACCTGCAATACCAACAACACTGGCATTAGAATTTACATAATTGTTTTCAAACTGATTTTGTAATTTTTGAAAAGCCTTTTCAGAAATTAAATCGGTTTGAATTTTTACAATTTCTTCATCCATTTCTGCAATTAATTGGTCTAAAGTAACATCTCCTAATGGCAGTGAGAAAAGTGCGTAAATACCATAATCTTGCTGACTAATATTTACAGCTTGCACAGCTAAAGCCTGTTTATTCGTATCTACCATTTTCTTGTAAAGCACAGAACTTTTACCAACACTTAAATAAGAAGAAATCATATCTAATATTTTAGAATCTCTTGTTTTAAAAGAAGGGGTTCTATAGGCAGCAATTACTGCAGGTATTTGAATATTTTCGTCATAAGCTTTTGCCCTAAACTCTTGAGTAATTGGGGTTTCAATTGGGAAACTTCGAACTACGTTTGCACCTCTAGGTATGGGTCCAAAATAATCTTGAATCATTTTTTTTGTAGCTGCAAAATCAATATCACCAGCAACCACTAAAGTAGCGTTGTTTGGTACATAGTATTTTTTATTAAAAGCTAAAAACTCTTCTAAAGTTGCTGCATCTAAATCTTTCATATACCCAACATTAGGATCTTTGTATGGATGTACTTTAAATATGTTTTTACTTATTTCATCGAGGATATTAGAATAAGGTCTTGTACGTTGTCTTTTTTCTTCTTTTACAACCTCATTCTGAGTATCTACACCTTCTTGTTTAATAATTGGGTGTAATAAACGTTCAGATTCCATCCATAAACCTAGCTCTAATTTGTTAGAAGGAAATATTTCATAATAATAGGTTCTGTCTTGAGAAGTGTTTGCGTTGTTTCTGCCCCCATTGGAAGAAACAATTTTAAACCATTCTCCTTTTTTTATATTTGCTGTTCCTTCAAAGAGTAAGTGTTCAAAGAAATGTGCAAAACCAGTTCTTTTTCTGTCGCCATCTTTACCACCAACGCCATACATTACAGAAGTAATGACAACAGGAGCAGATTTGTCTTGATGCAATATTACATGCATTCCATTATCTAATTTGTACTCCTCAAATTCAACTTTTTGTGCATTTGCAAAAGTTACAAGCAACATAAAGGAGGCCAGTGTTAAAATACTTTTTTTCATTTATTTTTTGTTTAGTTCATAATAATTAAAGTGTAGGACGATCCTATTTGATTTTTGTTACAAAAATCAACAGAAATCAACAAGAATTACCCTATATCTCAAAAATAGCAATAATCTAATTAGAGAGGAAATAATACCCGATACATTCACTTTATTTTAACACTTTTATTTTTTTAAAGCAATGTTGTAGCTTTCTAAAAAAGATGTATATTTGCATCCTCATTTTCAATAGAGAGAGTGAGTTAACTAGTAGTAATACGCAAAACAAATAGTATGTACGCAATCGTAGAGATAGCAGGGCAGCAGTTTAAAGTAGCACAAGACCAAAAGGTGTATGTTCACCGTTTAAAAGGAGAAGAAGGATCAAAAGTAACTTTTGATAACGTCTTTTTACTTGATGACAATGGAACAATATCTATTGGCGCCCCAGCTATAAAAGGAGCCGCAGTAACGGCAAAGATTTTAGGTCACTTAAAAGGTGATAAAGTAATCGTTTTCAAGAAGAAAAGAAGAAAAGGTTACATTAAGAAAAATGGACACAGACAAGCCTTAACTGAGATTCAAATTGAATCTATTGCTGCATCTGGTGCTAAAAAAACTGCTCCTAAAAAAGCAGAAACAAAAGCAGAAGCTCCAAAGGCAGAAGCTCCAAAAGCAGCAGCAGTATCTAAGGACGTAAGTTCTATGACTGTTGCAGAATTAAAAGCTTTAGCGAAAGAACAAGGTATCTCTGGATATACTTCTTTAAAGAAAGCAGAATTAATCGAAGCTTTAACTAAATAAGAATTTACAAATTTTAAAACCATAACATCATGGCACATAAAAAAGGAGTAGGAAGTTCGAAGAATGGTAGAGAATCAGAATCGAAACGACTAGGAGTAAAAATATTTGGAGGACAAGCTGCAATAGCAGGTAACATTATTGTTCGTCAGAGAGGTACAACACACAATCCAGGAGAAAACGTTTACATGGGTAAAGATCATACTTTACATGCAAAGGTTGATGGAGTAGTGGAATTTAGAAAGAAAAAAGACAATAGATCTTATGTTTCTATAACACCATTTGAAGCTTAGTTAAATAAGTTTTAAAAAGATAAAAAAGCACTAACATTTATTTGTTAGTGCTTTTTTACGTTTTAGAACATTCCATTTTGTATTTTTACTTTTATGAGATTAGTGTATCATTTTGTGATTTTTTTGGCAGCAATACTTTTGCCTTTAATTGCTGTTTTTAGTAAAAAAATAAAACTATTTGTTAGTGGCAGAAAAGATACCTTCTCTAAAATCGCCTCTTTGAAAAATGAAAAGACTCTTTGGTTTCATGCCGCCTCTTTAGGTGAGTTTGAGCAAGCAAGACCAATAATCGAGGCGTTAAAAAAGAAACACAAACATTATAAAATTCTTGTTACTTTTTTTTCTCCTTCTGGTTATGAGGTTAGAAAAAATTACAACTTAGCAGATGTTGTTTGTTATTTACCGCTAGATTCTAAATGGAATGCAAAAAAGTTTATAGCAACAGTAAATCCAACTTTAGCAATTTTTATAAAGTATGAATTTTGGCCAAATATTTTAAACGAACTGCAAAAAAAAGAAATTAAAACTATTTTAGTTTCTGGGGTTTTAAGAAAAAATCAATTATTTTTTAAGAGTTATGGTGGCTTTATGAAAAAGTCTTTGGAAGCTTTTCATCACTTTTTTGTTCAAGATAACAACTCCAAAGAACTTTTAAATAGTATTCATTTTACAAATGTAACAGTTGCAGGAGATACCAGGTTTGATAGGGTTTTAGAAATTTTAGAACAAGATAATTCGTTGGATTTTATAAACGAATTTAAAGACAATACATACACAATTGTTGCTGGAAGTACCTGGGCAGAAGATGAGAAATTGTTGGTAGATTATATAAACAATGAAGCGATAGTAGGTGAGAAGCTTATCATTGCACCTCATAATATTAAGTATGCTGCAATCTTAGAAATGAAAAAATCTATCCATAAAAAAACGCTTTTATATTCTGAATTTAAACAGGCTCAGTTTGATGGGAATTTGAAGGACTATCAGGTATTTATTATTGATACTATTGGTATTTTAACGAAGATTTACGCAGCTGCAGACATTGCATATGTTGGTGGAGGTTTAAAAACAGGCCTACATAATATTTTAGAACCAGCCACTTTCGGTATTCCTGTTTTGATAGGTAATCAGTATGACAAATTTAAAGAGGCTGAAGACTTGGTAAAAATAGGCGGTTGTATTTCAGTGAAAAATCAACAAGAATTTACAGAGAATTTGATCCATTTAAAAGAAGATGAAAGTTTTAGAAAACTAACTGGAGTTATCAATAAAAAATATATAAAACAGCATCGAGGTGCAACAGAATTAGTTATGAATTATGTAAATACTCAGTTATAGAAATGGATTTCATATTAGAACCTTGGCCTTGGTATGTTGGCGGTCCATTAATAGCAATTTCTTTGCTGTTGTACTTTTATTTTGGGAAAAATTTTGGAGCTTCAACAAACTTTGAAACGTTGTGCACTATGGCTGGGGCAGGAAGAGTTTCAGATTATTTTAAGAAAGATTGGAAAGAACGCGATTTTGCGTTATTATTTGTCATCGGATTAATTATTGGTGGCTTTATTTCTGCTATTTATTTAATTCCGAATCAGACAATCGATTTAAACCCGAAAACAGCGCAAGAATTAACAGCATTAGGATTTTTAAATGTTGGAAATCAGTATTTTCCTGATGAAATTTTTGGTAAAAGTGCCTATTCATCGGTGAAAGGATTTTTAATCTTACTAGTTTCAGGAATTTTAATTGGTTTTGGAACCCGCTATGCGGGTGGTTGTACTTCTGGACACGCAATTACTGGCTTAAGTAGTTTGCAGTTGCCTTCTTTATTGGCTGTAATCGGATTTTTTATTGGTGGTATTATTGCAACTTGGTATCTAATTCCTCTAATATTTTAATTATGAAGAATAGTAGATTTTTAATATTAGGAATTTTTTTCGCAATTGTATTAAGTAAAACACAAGCTATTTCTTGGTATCGTTTTTATGAAATGTTTAGCTTTCAGTCTTTTCATATGTTTGGTATTATCGGAGGCGCAGTTGTGATTTCTTCCATATTTATGCAGTTATTTAAGTATGGGAAAATAAAAGACATTCATGGAAATAAAATTATACCAAAACCAAAGAAAAAAGGTTTTATTAGTACCATTTTAGGAGGTACTTTTTTTGGATTAGGTTGGGGTATTTCAGGAGCGTGTGCGGCACCAATTTTTGTAATTTTTGGCTTTCAATTAGTGCCGGCTTTAATACTATTACTTGGCGCACTTATAGGAGCATTTATCTACGGATTATTAAGTAAAAAATTACCAAATTAAATGAGCAAATTAGTAGATAATTTTGGACGACAAATGGAGTATGTACGCTTGGCTGTTACAGACAGGTGTAACTTGCGTTGCCAGTATTGTATGCCTGCTCAAGGAATAGATATTGTGCCAAGACAAGAGTTACTAACGTTTAAAGAAATGTATCGCTTAATTCGTGTATTAACAGAGTTGGGTGTTCAGAAAGTACGTTTAACGGGTGGCGAACCTTTTGTGCGAAAAGACTTTGTTGGTTTTCTAGAAATGTTGTCGCATAATGATTTGTTAGAAGCCATTAATATTACTACAAATGGTGCGTTAATATCGCAGCATATTGATCGTATTGAAAAGCTAGGAAAAGTAAAAGATATCAACCTAAGTATTGATAGTTTAAGCAGAGAAAAGTTTGCTAAAATTACGAGAAGAGATGCTTTTCCTGAAGTTTATAAAACTTTAGAATTGCTTGAAAAAAGTAGTTTAAACTTAAAACTAAATATAGTAGTACAATCTGGTGTTAATACAGATGAAATTGTAGACTTTGTAAGATTTACAAAAGACAAAAATGTGGCCGTGCGCTTTATCGAAGAAATGCCTTTTAACGGAAAAGGACAACGTGAAATGGAGGAAAGTTGGACCTTTAAGAAAATTTTAAACGAGATTAAAACCGAGTTTGATGTGAAAGAGTTGGTTTCAGAAAAATCATCTACTTCAAGAAATTATGCCATCGATAATCATTTAGGTACTGTTGGAATTATTCCTGCATTTACGAGAACTATTTGCAACAATTGTAATCGAATTAGAATTACATCTACCGGAACTTTTAAAAACTGTCTATTTGATGATGGTGTTTTTAATTTAAGAGATTTTATGCGAAAAGGGGCTTCTAATGAAGATTTAAAAGAACTTTTCTTGTCTTTAGTAAAAGCGAAACCAGCAAATGGTTTTATAGCAGAGGCAAATAGAAAAGATGGCGGTGCTTCTGAGAGTATGAGTACAATTGGAGGATAAAGAAGTTTAATAGCGCAACCCAGTTAATTAATTATATAATCTAAAAAAATGATATCCGCACAAGAAGCCTTAAAAACCGTTTTAAATTCTGCCCAAGATTTTGGAGTTGAAGAAATTCCGTTTTTAAAATCCGTTGGTAGCATTTTAAAGGAAGAAATTTTTGCAGACAGAGATTTTCCGCCGTTCAATAGAGTTTCTATGGATGGTATTGTCATCGATTATACGTCATTTAAAAACGGACAAAGAGCTTTCAAAATAGAAGGAATTCAGGCTGCAGGAAGCGAGCAAATAACACTTCTAGATGCCGAAAATTGTATTGAAGTGATGACAGGTGCCGTTTTACCAAACAATGCAAATGCGGTAATTAGATATGAAGATGTAACGATTGATAACGGAATTGCAACCATTACTATAGATACTATAAATAAAGGTCAGAACATCCATACAAAAGGAAAAGATGGTAAGTCTGGAGTGCTGTTAATTCAAAAAAACACAATCATATCAGCAGCAGAAATAGGTGTTTTAGCCACTGTGGGTAAATCGGTTGTAAAGGTTGCAAAACAGCCAAAAGTAATGATTGTTTCTACAGGCGATGAGTTGGTTGGCGTAGCTGAAACTCCTTTAGCGCACCAAATTAGAAGAAGCAATGTATTTACCTTAGTTTCTTTGTTAGAAAGGTTACACATTCCGTCTGAAACTGCCCATATTACAGATGATAAATCAATTCTAAAGTCGAAAATAGCAAGCTATTTAAAAACATATGATGTGTTGCTTTTTAGTGGTGCAGTAAGCAAAGGGAAGTATGATTTTCTACCAGAAATTTTTGAAGAATTAGGCGTCGAAAAACGGTTTCATAAAGTAGCACAAAGACCCGGAAAACCTTTTTGGTTTGGGTGCACAACAGCCTTAAATATAAGTAATTATGGCGGGAATATAAATAACAATAAAAAGACCATCGTCTTTGGTTTCCCAGGAAATCCTATTTCGACATTTGTAAATTGTTTGGCGTATTTTTATCCTTGGTATTGCAAAGCTCTAGGGATAAAAGTTAAAGAAGAAACTGCTATTTTAGCAGAGGATATTAATTTTAAGCCAAATTTAACGTACTTTTTACAAGTGAAACTAGAAAATAAAAAGGGTCAATTAATGGCGTATCCAATTACTGGCAATGGTTCTGGGGATTTGGCAAGTTTGGTAAATACAGATGCGTTTATTCAGTTACCAGCCGATAAAATTGAGTTTAAAAAAGGAGAAGTTTTTCCGATACTAGGGTATCGGAGTTTTTAATGTTTAGTTTTAAGTTAAAAATACGTGATGAAAGAAAGTATCGTTCAACAAAAAAGTTTCCAATTTTCATTAAAAATCATATTACTTTATAAAAAATTACAAAAGGACAAAGAATTTATAATTTCTAATCAAATTTTAAGAAGTGGAACTTCAATTGGCGCAAATATAGAAGAAGCACTGGCAGGGCAAAGTAAAAGAGATTTTACAGCAAAAATGTCTATTTCTTCCAAAGAAGCTAGAGAAACTAAATATTGGTTAAGATTATTAAAAGAAAGTGAGTTAACAAATTTAGATATGAATTCATTAATTTTGGATATTGATGAGTTAATTCGAATTTTAACCTCGATTGTTAAAACATCTCAACAAAACCTAACTAAAAATTAAACACTAAAACCTAAAAACTATTTAAATGAAATTTTCACATTTAAATCCGAAAGGAAATCCTAAAATGGTAAATGTTTCTGACAAGAAAATTACCAAAAGAACTGCCATTGCAAAGGCAACCATGTTTTTAGGGACAGCAATAATTTCTCATTTTACAAATGAGGAACTAATCACAAAAAAAGGACCTGTTTTTCAAACAGCAATTATTGCTGGAATTCAAGGCGTAAAAAAGACCTCGGAATTAATACCTATGTGTCACCCATTATTGATTAATGGCGTGGATATTGACATAAAAATTATAGATTCAGAACAGATAGAAGTGCTGTGTAAAGTAACTATTGAAGGAAAAACCGGTGTAGAAATGGAAGCACTAACAGGTGCAAACATTACCTGCTTAACGATTTATGATATGTGTAAAAGCATCAGTCAAGAAATGGTAATTAAAGAAGTAAAGTTGTTAGAAAAAACAGGAGGAAAATCTGATATTAAAAATGGCTAAACACTCAAAACATACAAACTTAGAAAGACGAAATAATGATAATTTTGCATCCAATGAAATTTCAATTTTGGGTACAAATTGCAACACTATTTCTGATTTAGTTTTTAAAGTTTCCAGTAAATTATCCAACTACAAAATCGCTTATTTTGATGCGTCACACGCAAAAGAGGTGGAAGAAAATAGGTTGTCAGAATTTGTGTTTCATCATGAAGGAAATGTTCAAATAACAACCGCTGGAAACGTAAATAAGTTTCAGCAGCGTTTAGATTTTGCGCAATTTGATTATGTGTTTATTAATGGAAATCACTATCAAGGAGCAAAACAAATTCTAATTTTAGACGCAGCAAAAGAGGCATCGGTTTTAAAAAGATTAGAACAATTAGATTGCATTCAGTTTATAATTAAACTCACAGAAGATACCGAGTATTTTTCTTTTTTGGAGGAGAAATATCCACACATAAAAAATATAATTTGCTACACCATTGATGAAGTAGATAAAATTACAAATCATATTCATAATTTGATTCAAGAAAAAATTGCATCTGTAAAAGGTTTGGTTTTAGTTGGTGGAAAAAGTACTAGAATGGGACAAGACAAATCTGAATTGAATTATTTTGGAAAACCCCAAAAAGAAGTTGCGAGAGAATTGTTAGAAAACAGCAATTTAGAAACCTATTATTCTGTTAAAAATACCTCAGAAAATAGCCAAGAAATTTCAGATAAGTTTTTAAATTTAGGTCCTTTTGGCGGAATTTGTTCGGCGTTTCAAAAAGATCCCAATGCCGCTTGGTTTGTATTGGCTGCAGATGTTCCTTTTGTGAATGATGAAATTATTCAGTTGCTATTAAAACATAGAAACCCAAGTAAAGTTGCCACTGCCGTTAAAGGGGTAGGCAAGGAATTTGTAGAACCTTTAATTACTATTTACGAACCAAAAGCATATCCTATTTTATTGCAATACTTAGCACAAGGATATTCTTGTCCGCGTAAAATGCTCATTAATTCTAATGTTGAAATTGTAGAAATAGCAGATGATTTTATACGAAATATAAATACTCCAGAAGCGTTTGAGCTTGCTAAAAAAGAGATTCAAGAATTAAAATGAAACCAACAAAAAACGAACTTTTTAAACGTCAACTCACCTTAAAAGAAATAGGTGAAGTTGGGCAACAAAAACTACAAGACGCTTCTGTTCTGATGGTGGGATGTGGTGGTTTGGGAA
The DNA here is from genome assembly GCA_047616665.1 of Polaribacter sp. Lineage (GTDB taxonomy): Bacteria > Bacteroidota > Bacteroidia > Flavobacteriales > Flavobacteriaceae > Polaribacter. Next base: position 11,166 of record JBLHGY010000006.1, on the reverse strand, counting down.
GTCCGATTGCGGTTTATTTAGCTGCTAGCGGCATTGGAAAAATACATTTAGTAGATTTCGATACCATAGCTATTTCTAATTTACATCGGCAAGTTTTTTATACATTAGAAGATGTTGATAAACCGAAAGCGGAAGTTTTAACAACATTTATAAAAAAGAGAGCACCCTTTACCGAAGTACGTTTTACCAATAAAGCAATTACAAAAGAAAACGTTTTTGACCTGATTGATAATGTAGATGTTGTTGTGGATGGGACCGATTCTTTACCAACAAAATATTTATTAAACGACGCTTGTGTTATTGCAAACAAACCATTGGTTTATGGTTCTTTGTACAAGTTTGATGGCTATATTGCTACTTTTAATGCATTACAAAAAGATGGAAGTTATTCAGCAAATTTAAGAGACGCTTTTCCAGAAATAGCTACTGATATTCCTAATTGTGAAGAAGCAGGAACTTTAAATTCGATTGTAGGCATGATTGCTACGCAGCAAGTAAATGAAGTTTTAAAGTTGATTACAGGCACTGGAACGCTGTTAACAAATCAATTATTAATATACAATTCATTGCAAAACACACAATTAAAAATAAAGTTAAAACCAATATTTTTAAAAGAAAAAATTGCTAAACTTTTTAAAGCACAAACGTACTTAGATGCGGCTTGTAGTGCTCAAAATGTAGAGTTTCAAATTTCTGCAACAGCGTTAAAAGAAAAAATTAAAGATGCCAACCTAGAAATTATTGCTGTTTTAAAAGACTTAAAACTTCCTTTTAATGTGCAACAAACCATTAATATAGACGATTTTGACGCAGATAAAATAAGTATAGATAAAAGTAAAACATACATAATGGTGTGTCAAAAAGGACTAAATAGTTACAAAGCAACCGTAATATTAAGAAACAAATATCCAGATTTAGAGGCGTTCAGTTTAACTGGCGGAATTTCTAATTACAACTAATTTATATTGATGACAAACCCCTTAGAATTTTACACAAACACAAGAGCTGAATTAGAAAAAGAAGCTACAGTTTTAAAAATAAAATCTACTCGTTTAAGCACTTTTAGATTTGCTGTTTTTTTAGGAATTAGTTTTTTAATCTATAGTTTTTTAGGAGTCTATCCACTTGTTTTTATTATTGCTTTTTTCGGCGCTTCATTTTTTGCGTTTTTGATATCGAAACAAAACACTCTTAAAAGAAAAAGAAGTATTGTTGCTGAGAAAATTAAAATAAATACAACAGAAATTCGTGTTTTAAATCGAGATTTTCATCATTTAGAAACAGGCGCAGCTTTTGTAGATCCTGCACATTTTTACAGCAATGATATTGATTTGTTTGGGATAGGTTCTTTTTTTCAATATACCAATAGAACAACAACTAATGAAGGGAAAACTGCACTTGCAAAACTACTTACAGAAAATAAAACAGATACTATTTTAGCAAAGCAAGAGGCAATAAACGAGCTTTCTGAAAAAATAAAATGGCGCCAACATTTTTCTGCTTTAGCGAGTTTGGTAACAGTAAAAAACAAAACCAACTTTATTGCAAAATGGATTATAAATTACAAAAGCGTTTTACCTAACTTTTTGTCTAAAATTCAGTTCATATTTTCTTTTATTTCTTTGATATTAATTGGTTTTATTTCGTTTGGATTACTCTCTTTTAATATTTTAATAATTTGGTTTTTCATCGGACTTCTTATTACAGGGAAATTCATAAAAAAAACAAATCATTTATATTCAGAAACAGATGAAGTTATAGAGACTTTTAAACAATATCATCAATTATTAAATGAAATTGAAATTGAAAATTTTAAATCAAAACATTTAGTTGAAAAGCAAAAAATTATTCAATCTGAAGAAAAAAAGGCTTCTCAAATTTTTAAGGAATTTGCCAAAATACTTGATGCTTTTGACAACAGAAACAACATCATCATTGCAGTTGTAGGAAATGGATTATTCCTATGGGAAATTACAAATGCCTGTAAAGTAGAAAAATGGATAAAAACCTATAAACACACTGTAGAAAAATGGTTTGAAGTTGTTGCGTATTTTGATGCTCAAAATTCTTTAGCTAACTTTCATTTTAACCACCCAAAATTTATTTTCCCAGAAATTACTTCAGAAAAAAAAGTGATAAGTGCTACTGATTTAGGACACCCTTTATTGAAAAATGAGAATAGAATAGACAATAATTTCACAATAAATAAAGAGGAGTTTTTTATTGTTACTGGAGCAAATATGGCTGGTAAAAGCACGTTTTTAAGAACTATTTCTTTGTCTATTGTTATGGCAAATTGTGGGTTGCCAGTTTGTGCTACATCGTTTAAATATGCACCAATAAAGTTAATTACAAGTATGCGAACTGCAGACTCTTTAACGGAAGATGAGTCCTATTTTTATTCAGAATTAAAACGATTAAAGTTTATTATTGATGAAATTAAAGAGACTGATTATTTTATTATTTTAGATGAAATTCTAAAAGGAACGAATAGCAAAGACAAAGCTATTGGTTCTAAAAAGTTTGTAGAAAAGCTTTCAAATTCTAAATCTACAGGAATTATTGCAACACATGATGTTAGTTTGTGTGCATTGGAAAATGAGTTTATAGACATTAAAAACTACTATTTTGATGCAGAAATTGTAAACAACGAATTGTATTTTGATTATACTTTAAAAAACGGAGTTTGTAAAAATATGAATGCTTCTTTTTTATTAGAAAAAATGGAGATTGTTTAGGACGTAATTGTAGTTATTAATGCTGCCATTTTAAAGTTTCTATCAAATGCAAAATATCTTCTTTTATATAATTTACAGCAGGTAGAATAGAATCGTAATTTGGTTTTGCATAAAAATATAAAGAGCCTTTTATAAAATGATCTGTACTATCTGTAACATGAAACTGAATTTGTGAAGCTGCATTTCCTGTAATTTCATAGATACTTCCAAACACTCTTTTCTCTTTATTTATAAAATCTTGTGGTATAATTCGATCTGCTTTTGCGGTGTGTTTAAAAACTAGTTTTTCAGCTTCAGTAAGCAATTCTCTAATATTGTTTTTTAGAGGTCTGTAAGTAATATCTATGGAAGCTTTTAGTTTTGGATATTTAATGGAGAGCCAATTGTTTTTTTTATTAATAAGTGTAGCCATTTTTGACACTTTAAAACTATAGGGTCTGCTTAGTTTTAGATCTTCATAGGTCTTTTCTGGGTATGTTAAGCTTAAGTATGCCTTTGGTTTTGGTAAAACATCCTTCTTACAACCAAAGGAAATTATTAAAAATAATAATAGAAAAATATTACGCATTTCTCGTTGCTTTTACCTGTTTTATTCTTTTTTTATCAAGCGCTTCTATTGTAAATGTATAATTTTTGAAGTTTATTTCTGTACCTTTTTTAGGGAATTTTCCAGAGATCTCTAAAATGAAACCTGCAAGTGTTTCGCTTTCTCCTTTTTCTTCTTCAAAAATTTCTTCATCTTCATCATCTAAAATTTTACAGAAATCTTTAATTGATGTTTTCCCTTCAAAAATATAATTGTTTGCATCTATCTTAGAATAGGATACATCTTCATCATCAAATTCATCATTTATATCACCTACAATTTCCTCAATAACATCTTCTAATGTTACGACTCCGCTTGTTCCGCCATATTCATCTACAACAATAGCTAAATGATTTTTTTTAGCTCTAAAATCTCCTAATAAATCATCTAGTTTTTTGTTTTCTGGCACAAAAAAGGGTTCACGCAATAAAGTTTGCCAATTAAAAGTTTTCTTATTTAAATGTGCTAATAAATCTTTTGCATATAGAACACCAATAATAGTGTCTATATTTTCACTGTAAACAGGATTTCTTGAGTAACCATTCGTTAAAATTTTACTTAAAACTTCTTCATAAGTTTCAGTATCAGAAAGTGCAAAAACATCTATTCTTGGTTTCATTATTTGCACGGTTTCTGTATTACCAAAATTAACAATTCCATGTAAAATTTTTTGCTCGTCTTTACTCGTGGCATCCCGAGATGTTAATTCTAAAGCCTGGGATAATGTCTCTACAGAAAAGTTACTTGCCTTGCTACCAAGCTTTTGCTCAATCCATTTTGTAATTGCAATTAACGGCGTGCTAAACGGCGTTAATAAAATATTCACAGTATGTATAAATTTTGACATTTTTTTAGCAAAAAGCAGCGCATTTCTAGAAGCATAAACTTTCGGAAGTACTTCCCCAAATAAGAGAATTAAAAAGGTTACTAATAGTATTTCTAATAGAAAACGAATAGGAACTTCAAAGAAATATAGGTCTAGCGAAATATTAAAATCGCCAAATAAAGTTTCTGCCAAAGAAGCAAAAAGCAACACAATTAAAATATTTATAAAGTTGTTGGTAATTAAAATGGTAGCTAATAATTTTCTTGGCCTTTCTAGCAAAGTAACCACCACATTTTTCTCTTTTCCGTTGTTAGAAAGTTCATTTATATCTGTTTGATTTAATGAGAAAAAAGCTATTTCAGAGCCAGAAATTAAGGCAGAACTAATTAATAGTAGAATTAATATAATTCCGTTTAAAGCGAGGATAATGTCAAAAGAAGCAAATAGTAAAGACAAATGTTCGGGATCTGGGTCCAAGGTTTATAGTTTTATAATTATTAAAAAGGTAAATCGTCATTTTCTTCTGGTGTAACAATTTTTGACTCTACAGCAGCAATTGGAGTGTTTTGTTGCGGTGTAGGAGCGTTATTGTCAGTTTTCTTTTTAGTGCTTAACATGGTCATTTCTGTAACAACAACTTCTGTGGCATAGCGCTTTACGCCATCTTGTTCCCATTGTTTATTTTTCAGTTTTCCCTCAACATATACTTTATCTCCTTTAGATAAATATTTTTCGCATATTTCTGCTAATTTATTACGAACAACAATATTATGCCAATCTGTAGTAGTTACTTTTTCTCCGGTTTGTTTGCTTGTGTAACTTTCTGAAGTTGCAATGGGAAATTTACCAACACTATTTTTATCATCAAAATAATGCATTTTCACATCATCTCCTAAGTTTCCAATCAGTATTACTTTGTTTATTGATCCTGCCATAACTCATTTTATTTCTATTCAAATGTACTAAAAATTTCAATTACTTTTTGGGTTCAAAGCGTGTTAAGAAATTAGCAATTAATACAGGAACTGGAAAATCTTGAATTTTTTCCCAAGAAATATTTGCATTTTTAAGTGTTTTGGTTTCTACAATCCAGAATTGAGTGTATAAATGTTGATGAGATAATTTATGCACAATCTCTTTCTTGTTAAAAAGTGAAATAGTGGTTTCTGCTGGAAATAAATTGTTAAATTCTTTTGAGGAAATAATCTCTTTTTCACTGATGGTTTCAGTATTTTCAATTAATGGGAATTGATACAAGCCTTGCCAAATTCCTTTTCCTTTTCTCTCTGTTAGAATTGTTTTATGAGCGTCTGTTTTTATTACTAAAAAATTAAAATACCGTTTTCTAACTTTTATTTTTTTCTCTTTTACAGGCAATTCCTTTGTCAATTTCTTTTCAAAGGCTACGCAGCTGTCAGAAAAAGGACAAGTTTCACACAAAGGATTTTGTGGTTTGCAGTGTAGCGCACCAAAATCCATAAGTGCTTGATTGTAAGTTCCTGGTTGCGATGTATCTATAAGTGTTTGTGCAAGTGTTTTAAACTCTTTAATTCCTAAAGTCGAGTTCGTGGGTGTGTTTATGCCAAAGTACCTAGAAAGAACCCTATAAACGTTTCCATCTACAACCGCTGTTGGTTCATTAAAACAAATAGATGAAATTGCAGATGCCGTGTAATCTCCAATTCCTTTTAATTTTATAATTTCTTCGTAAGTAGATGGGAATACGCCATTTAACTCCTTTGAAATCTGTTTTGCTGAAAAGTGCAGATTTCTTGCACGTGAGTAATATCCCAGACCTTGCCACATTTTTAACACCGTACTTTCGTCTGCTTTCGCAAGGTCGAAAACTGTTGGGAAACTGGTTGTAAATTTCAGGTAATAGGCCAAACCTTGCGCAACTCTTGTCTGTTGCAACATGATTTCACTTAGCCAAATAAAGTACGGATTTTTACTTTTACGCCAAGGTAGCTCCCTGTTGTTTTGTAAATACCAGTATATTAGTGTGTTAGAAAATTTCATGGATAAATAATAGAATTACAATATTACATTATAAAATTCACATAAATTTAAGTCATTATCTTTTTGCAGTTGATTAATTATCATATATTTGCATCCGCATTTTTAGAGGTAAATTAATAAAAATATAGTAAAAATAGACACATGACGAAAGCAGATATCGTATCTAAAATTTCAGATAAATCAGGAATCGAAAAAACAGATGTTTTGGCAACTGTTGAAGCATTTATGACGGAAGTTAAAGGTGCATTAGAAAATGGAGATAACGTATATTTAAGAGGTTTTGGTAGTTTTATTATCAAAACAAGAGCAGAGAAAACGGGTAGAAATATTTCTAAGAACACAACTATCAAAATTCCTTCTCATAATATTCCAGCATTTAAACCAGCAAAAACTTTTACTGAAGGAGTAAAAAGTAAGGTTGCTGTTAAATAACACAATACTAATCTAAACCTTAAATAGGTTTAAAAAAATCGAAACATTATGCCAAGCGGTAAGAAAAGAAAAAGAGCGAAGATCTCTACACACAAAAGAAAGAAAAGAGCAAGAGCGAATAGACACAAAAAGAAAAAGTAAGCTTTAGCTTACTTTTTCGTATATTGTTTTGCGAAAAAAAATTAAGTAAACAAAAATAGTTCATTGACATTCGGAGGTTTGCTTGCTGTGTAAAGCAGTAAATCTTCTCACGGTATTACAAATACCTGACAATATTAAACCATCTGCACAATAAAGTGCAGTGTTAAAACCAAGTTCAGTATGAAAACAGAATTAATAATTCGTTCAAATTCATCTGATATTGATTTTGCCTTATTAAGAGATGGAAAACTTATTGAATTAAATAATGAAACAACTGGTAATAAATTTTCTGTTGGCGATATTTTTTTAGCCAAAATAGGAAAAGTGTTAACAGGTTTAAATGCAGCCTTTGTAAATGTAGGATATCCAAAAGATGGGTTTTTACATTATCATGACTTAGGTGCGCAGGTAAACTCATTAAATACATTCATTAAGAAAGTAAGCACAGGTAAGTATAAAGAATTCACTTTAAAAAACTTCCGATTTGAGGAAGAAATTAATAAAGACGGTAGTATAAACAAAGCAATAAAAACAGGTCAAAACCTGTTAGTACAAATTGTTAAAGAGCCAATTTCTACAAAAGGGCCAAGATTAAGTTCTGAGCTTTCTATAGCAGGTAGATTTTTGGTATTAGTTCCTTTTTCTAATAGAGTTTCAGTTTCTCAAAAAATTGAAGACCCAAAAGAAAAAGAGCGTTTAAAAAGATTAGCAAAGAGCATAAGACCAAAAGGTTTTGGCGTTATTCTAAGAACTGTTGCCGAAGGAAAAAAGGTAGCAGAGTTAGATAAAGATTTGCAAAACTCATTAGAGCGTTGGAAAAAGATGTGTAAGAGTATAGCTAACACAAATACACCAACAAAAATTTTGAGCGAATTAAACAGAGCATCTTCTATTTTAAGAGATGTTATGAATGAAAGTTTTACAAGTATTGTTACCAATGATGAGACGCTTCAATTAGAAATTAAAGAGTACTTGCAAGAAATTTATCCTGAAAAGGAGAAAATAGTAAAATTGCATTCATCTGAAATTCCAATTTTTGAAAAATATGGAATAGAAAGACAAATAAAAACGTCTTTTGGTAAAACAGTTTCTATGAGCAAAGGTGCGTATCTAGTAATAGAGCACACAGAGGCTTTACACGTTATAGACGTGAATAGTGGAAACCGTTCTAACAAAGCAGGGTCTCAAGAAGATACCGCATTAGAAGTAAATCTAATATCAGCAACAGAAGTGGCACGACAATTACAATTGCGTGATATGGGCGGAATAATTGTTGTAGATTTTATTGATATGCACAAGCCTGAAAACAGAAATAAACTGTATCAGCATTTGAAAGAGCAAATGGCTTTTGATAGAACAAAGCACAAAATATTACCTCCAAGTAAATTTGGATTGGTACAAATTACAAGACAAAGGGTAAGACCAGAGTTAAGTATAAAAACTACCGAAGCCAACCCAAACAAAAATGGAGATGTAGAAGCACCAATTGTCTTATTAGACAAGATAGAGGCAGATTTAGAAAAATTTATTTCTAATCCAAAGAATAAAAAGATACAATTACACGTGCATCCTTTTATTGCTGCTTATCTATTAAAAAGTGTAAATTCTATACGTTTTAAATGGTATTTAAAACACAAAAAGTGGATTACTATTATACCTAGAGATGCTTATACATACTTACATTATAGATTTAAATCTCCAAGAGATTAATTTTTATACCTGTAAAAGGCAATAATTTTTTATCAAAAAAAACCCGAAACTTTTAAAGTTTCGGGTTTTTTATTTTATAAGAATACTATTTGTAAACTCTTTTCTTGCAACGTATTTATAACTTTACAATCAATATAAATTTTAATTTAATACCACAGCATAATCTATATCTTCCGGCGCTAATAAATTATTTTTATTCTCTTTATGAATGCCCAGTAGTTTTTTTAATTCATTAATTTCAAATAAATCAAAAACTAAAATTAGATTTTCATGAAAGGTTTGTACGGGTATTTTTTTCCGCTGTGTTGTATGAAAACTATATTCTAACCAGTAATCTATATCTATTTTAGAAACATATTCTCTAAATTGAAGGAGCTGATTTTTTGTAAATTGAAAAAATAGATTATTAAATGTAAGATTGTAATTTTGACAACCTTCACATAGCGTAAGCTCTCCGTGCTTTACTCTCGATATTATTTTTATTTTCTGACACATATTTTTATTTTAATAGCAATCTGTTCTTATTTGTTTATTATTTTTTAACTCTTCAATAGTTAGGTTTAATTCTTGTGAAGCAATTTTAGCAATAACCTTTTCAACACCAAATTGCATACTAAGAGAACCGCAAATTAAAATAGCTCCATTTCTTTTTAGAGTATTGGAAACTAATACTGTTTGACTTTCTAAAGTTTTTTGAATATATGTTTGCTGATCTTGTGAATAAGCAATATGAAAAGAGGTAAGTGTTTTATTTTCTAATGCAGAAATAATGTGTTTATTATAAAGCTCTAAAGATTTTTTAGTTTTACCTCCCCAAAATAAATGAATTCTAGCTTTTTTGTTTTCTTGAATCATTCCTAAAAAAGGTGCGATTCCTGTTCCGTTGGCAATTAGAATTACATTTTTTATTTTTTTTGGGAAATGAAATTTTTTATTTTCTTGAATTGTTCCTTTTATAACATCAGTTTTACTGAGTTTATGTAAGTAATTAGAGCAAATTCCTAAGGCATGTTTTTTAACACTCAATACCAATGTATTGTCAATTTTAGCAACCGAATACAGCCGTTTTTTCTCCTCACCTCTGGGTGTTATCGCTACTAAATCTCCAGAAGTAAATTTTACTTTATTTGTTGGTTTTAAGTGAATTAAAAAGGTGTTATCTATATTTGTTTTACTATTATTTATAATTTTAAAACTAGTTTCCTCGTCTTTTTTTAACAGATCCGTTAAATTTATTTCTAATTTAATATTATTTAAATTTCCCCATTCATTTTTCCAGTTTTCGAAAGAACCTAAGTTTTGGTCATCAATTTTAAACAACCGCATTTCGGGGGTAAATTTTAGATGAATCTGCAAAGAAGCATGCACTAAAATTGCAAACTGGCAAAAGGCTGGATATTGTTTTGATCCAAAACCAATAACAGAATAGTTTAGATTTCTTTTTGGTTCAATTACATGTATTAGTTTAATGAAGTTTTGAGCATTTGCTGGCGCATTACCATCGCCGTAAGTAGCCGTAAAAATAATAATATTCTTGGCGTTTTTGTAACTAGAATATCTGTTTAATTCTGTTATAAAAACAGCTTTATTTGCCTTTATAAGTTCGTTTTTAAAGGCTGTTGCAAAACGAATGGTAGTTCCTGTCTCAGAACCTACTAAAATAATAAATTCGGCTTCATCTTTTAAAGTATTGTTAATTATTGAAGTTGTTTTTCTCTTTCTTTTTATGGTCATATAAAAGCCTGAAAATATGAAAAACAAGATAGCTAAGCAAGAGAGTAGCAGAATTACAGACCATAGAATAGAGCCTGCACCTGTATGTAACAGTAAGCTGTAATGAGTACCTAAAAGAGCTAGAGACTGCTTTTTCTGACTAATTATTTGCCCATTAAATTGATTTATTTCAAATTCATTATTAATGGTTTTAATATTAAAGTAATCTTCTTTACTCGAAGAAAAAGGGAACTCTATTTTTTTTACTTCTTCTAATTTTGTTGTTTTGAAGAATTCAAAATCTGTAAATTGTAATGTTTTATTAATTTCTAATTTCGTAAGATTGTTTGCAGTTTCAGGTAACAAAGAAATTTTTTCTAATGATAAATAAACACCTGTTAACGTAATAATTGCAATGGGGATGAAAAAAATTTTACCAAAAAATACATGATAGTATTGTTGAAAATTTTCTTTTACAACTTTGGAGAAAACCTTGCGAATACCGCCTTGTCTTTTAACAATTAAAATTATACCAGTAATTGTAATTATAAAAAGTAAAAAAGAAACAAATCCAATTAATAGTCTTCCTGTAGATTTTAAAAATAATGAACGATGTAAATTCGTTATAAAATCATAAAAACGAGATTTCTTAATTAAATTTCCAATTTTTTCTCCAGTTTTTGGATTGATATAAAAACTTTTGTACGCTCCTTTTTTGTTAATTATAGATGCCGCAACAAAATTATTTTCATCAATTTCTATGGTAATTGTTTCATCATATCTTTTTTCTAAAGCTTCGATAGTTTCAGCAATTGAAATTTGCTCATAACTCGCAATTGAGTATGGTTTCAGCTTATTAGTAATAGGTTCAAAAGTTAGAATAAGACCGGTTACAGCTGCAATTACAATAAATAAAGAAGTGGAAATTGCCAATGTTAAATGGCTAAGTCTCCAGATAGAAATTGTCATTATTCTATTATTTTGGTAGTATTCTTACATAG